>JBFYKS010000026.1:0-13044 GCA_041305785.1 Methanoregula sp.
GAGTTCCCCATTTTGTAATAAAAGAACCTTCAGAGCTGAACTTCTGGACACGATGATTGGACGCATCCATGACATAAACATAACCCGATCGATCAACTGTGATATCATACGGGTTGTAAAATTGCCCGTTGCCATTGCCTTTTGTTCCCCATTGGGTGATGTATATCCCGTCAGAACTGAACTTCTGGACACGATGATTGGATGTGTCCGCAACGTAAACATTTCCCCCTTTATCTATTGCGATACCCTGGGGGTGGTAAAACTGACCGTTGCCCGAACCGGGAGTTCCCCACTGGAGTACAAATGTATAAGGTTGGACTTCAGAACTTCCTCGTGTAAAAAAATCGTTTGCCGTGGAGCCGTTATCAGTATGGTTTGTTTGTTCTTCGCCAACCAGTCCATCTGGTAAAAAATCCTCGCGAGTATTCCGTGCTAATAATTGTAATATAAAAGAATTATCAGCAGCTGTATCGCTGGCATTTGCTAGGATCAATCCCGATTCCTCCATTTGAGATGTTGTAGTGATATCCACGGTGACCGAATCGGGGATCTCAACAATGCCAACCGATACATTCTCGGCCCCCCCTGCAGGCATTACAATAACAATTATACACACAGCCAGAAAAACGGCCGGTATCTTGTAACATATTCTCAATCGCGTCTCCTCCGGTTTCAGAACCTCTGCCGGAGGATCGACCGCAAGGTATTTGCCGTGACGGGTTGAACCGATGACTTCCTCCGGGCAGGATCCGGCTCATCTGACTTTCGACGGTATTTGAGCCGGTCCGTTTTCTGTTTTTTATGCAATGGTTCTATCTCATTGACTGTTTGCGTCTGATTTTATATCATTAAAAATATTGTGATTTGGTTCTTTTCCCTGGTGATATTGGGACTATTTATGAATCCGTTGAGATGATAAAAAATGGCCAGTGTCGGAAAATTCCAGGATAGAACTCAATCCAGCAGGTAAAAAAAAACGATCGAAAACGATCAGGATATCGAAAGGAAAAATCATTGAGATAACCATCATTTAAGAATCGGGAGCTGATGAGCTCAATAATCCCCTCTTATCGCACCTCACACCCCGTCCGGGAACCGGTACATCCCCCTCGGGAACCGGATCTCGAACCGGGCACCCGCACCACGCGTCCCGGTCTCCTTCATCGTGGCGCCCGTGATACCGAGGATCTCCTGGGACAAAAAGAGGCCATATCCCGTGTTGCGGTAAAACTCGCGCCTGAAGATCTTCTCCTTGACCGCATCGGGAATCCCAATTCCGTCATCCTCGTACACGATCACCAGTACCTCGTCCTCCTGCCGGTACGAGATCCGGATGAGCGTGGCATGCTCCCCGTGACGGACCGTGTTGTCGATCAGGTTTAAAAAGACCTTCCCGAGCAGGAGATCCGCGTAGATCTCGAGATCGTCAAGATCCGTCTCAATCCGGATTTCAGAGGAACTGAGATCCTTTTGTGCCTCGCCAACAACTAAGGAGATCTCCTGCCACGAAGGAGCCGTAGCCCCGATGTTCTGGTAATCGCGGGTGAACCGGATCTGCCGTTGTATCAGGAAGGTGATCTCCTCGATCTTTGTTAAGTGTTCTTTGACCTGCGGGTCCTTGTTGATCTCCTCGGCAAGGGCGAGATACATCACGATTGCCGTTACCTGGTTGAGGATGTCGTGGCGGGTGATGGACGAGAGGGTGTTGAGTTTCCGGTTGGCCAGCTGGATTGCCGTCTCGAACCGCCTGCGTTCCTGGATCTCGGCCTTGAGGATCCCATTTGCCCGCAGGAGCTCGTCCGTCCTCTCCCTGACCCGGTCTTCCAGCTCATCTTTTGCTTTCCGGATCACCTTCTCGGCCAGCTTGCGCTCGGTGATGTCGATGAGCGAACAGACGACGATATCATCGGGGGACAGGGATGCTGAGACCAGGTACTCCCGTACCGATTCATCGCTTCTTACTAACCGGAGCTCGTGGTCCCCGGTATGGATACTGGTCTCGATCTCCTGGAAGAACCGATCGCGATCTTCTGAGGCCGGCAGGACCCGGGACAGATCCCTGCCGACGAGATCTTTCTGTTCGTACTTGAGCATGCGGGCACATTTCCCGTTCAGGTCCAGAATTTTCTTTGTGCTGAGATCGAAGGTGATGATGCCTGCCTGCGAGTTCTCGAAGATTCCCCGGTATTTCCGCTCCTCCGACCGCATACCTTCTGCAAACGATGACGTGACAACCCCGATGGTGACAAAGATGACAAACCAAGCCGTGGAGACGGCGACAAGCATCGGGTTTGCATGGCTGAGCAGGTAGATGAGGATGAGGTATGCGGTGCTGATGAGGAGCGAGAATGCCACGCCGTATCGGGGATAGCGGTACACAAAGAGGATGATGGGCAGGAAGTAGAGGAAGGGGAATACCTCGTAAATACCGTGGGTTAAGGAGAAGACCGTGGAGACGAGCGCGATGATGATGCTTATCCCGATAGCAACCCCCCAGAAGATCCGGATCTGGTAGGATTCCGGCACGGTCACTTCTCCTCACCCCCATGGGCCCGGTTCTTATCTGCCTGCGCTGGCAGGAGGGTCTGCTCGTACTGCCGCTGCTCCAGGATCTCCCTGCGGAGATCTTCATTGATCCGTTCGAGGTGTGCCGTTCTGGAT
Source organism: Methanoregula sp. (assembly GCA_041305785.1). GTDB lineage: Archaea > Halobacteriota > Methanomicrobia > Methanomicrobiales > Methanospirillaceae > Methanoregula. Next base: position 2,662 of record JBFYKS010000026.1, read on the forward strand.
TTGACCTGCGCTTCGAGATCCTCAAGGGTGCGCCGGATCTCCTCGTCCACGATCTTGCTTCCCGTGATGTCAACGATCGAGCAGAAGACGCGGTTTTGTGAAACCAGGATCACGGACAGGACGAAACGGAGGATTGTTGCGTCCTTTGCCCGGAACAACCCTTCGGTCTCGGGGGTATCCTTCCCGTTCCTCCGGATCCCGGCAACGAACCGTTCCCGCTCCGCAGCATCACACCAGATCTGCGAAAGTTTTGAGCCGATGAGTTCTTCGGTATCGTACCTAAGCCACCGGGAAAACTTTCCATTGAGCTCAAGGATGGTTAAGGATTCAAGGTCAAAGCAGAGGATCCCGTCCTGCGAGTTCTCCAAAATGTTGCGGACCCGGATCCGTTCATCGTGCATCCGGTTGGCATACGAGGACGCAACCACGCCGATGATCATGAAGATGGCAAACCATGCTGTTGCTGCCGCGATCATGGTGGTGTTGGCGGATCCGAGGAGGTAGATCTGGCCGATGTACGTGAGGCTGATGGCAAGAGTGAAGAGCACCGCCCGCCGGGGGTAAAAATAGACGCAGAGGATGATGGGCAGGATATAGAGGAAGGAGAAGACCTCGAAGATCCCGTGGGTGAGGGAAAATATGGTGGTGAGGATTGCCCCGATGCATGCAGCAGCGAGGATGAACAACTGCAGGATCTCCTCGTTCTCACCGGACAACCGCTGCATTATCGATATGATCTCCTGCACCTAGAGGTTCTGTGCCGGCCGGCACAAAACACCCTATGCTTTGCTCCAGTATAGTCGATGATCTCATACCTTATAATCATTGCAGGTTGAAATCGGCAGGATCGGGGAAAAACGGTGGGTTATTGAGGTTTTTTCCCTGCCGGTATCTCCCCGTTGATCCGTTCAAGGTCCTCGATCTTGTTGATGTTGGTGAAGGTCCTGAGAGCCGGGTCGAACTTCCTCAGGTCCTCGACCGGAACATAACGGGTATTGATGCTCCGGATCATCGGGCGCAGGGAGTAGGACTCGTGGTCTTCGAGATAGGAAAGGAGGACCGAGCGCCGGTACACCGCGTGGAGCGGCTCGATCATGTCGTAGTTCCAGCTCGGGATGGCAGCATCGCCGTCACCAATAGCCTCGAAGAGGTACCGCACCACCCCGCTCTCGATGCAGGGCATGTCGCACGCAGAGACAAAGAGCGTGTCGCCATGCGCTGCCAGGGCACCGGCATGAAGACCGCCGATCGGGCCAATGCCCTGGCGGATGTCGGTGATGCACCGGACACCCTTAAGGTGGCGGAAGCGTTTGCACTGCTCGGGATCTTTTGCCACAAGGATGATCTCGTCGACGACCTGCTGGAGCGTCTCGATAAGCCGCTCGATGAACGTCTTTCCCTCGTACACGAAGAAGTACTTCTCCTGCCCGTTGGCCCGCTTTGCCTCTCCCCCGACAAGGATCACTGCCGACCGATTTACCATCTCCGTGCTCACCACCCTCTAAAAAAATCCTGTTGCTGGTTGTTACGTGGTTTTTTTTGCCACATGTAGTTTTTGAAACGTCTTCTTCTCCATTTTAAGCAGCAGCTCCTTGATCTCAACATCGGGGGAGAACCCGCCGATCCCGCCAGCGGCAACTACCCGGTGGCAGGGGATGACGAGCGGCGTGGGGTTCCGGGCCATCGCCTGCCCCACGGCGCGGGGGGATGTGCCGACACTGGCAGCGATCTCCCCGTAGGTTGCCGTGCTGCCGTATGGGATCGCCTGCACAGCCCGGTAGATCCGGCTGTATACGGTGTCGTCATGAATCGCAATGGTTGGCAGGGTGGTCAGGTCAACCAGCCGGCCGGCGCAGTACTGCCGGACCGGTTCCGGGACATCGCCGTCAATGCCGGTCTTTGCAAACCGGACCCGGTGGATGGTATTCCCGTCGCTCCAGACCTGCACGTGCCAGAGCCCGAGCCGGCAGGAGCCCCCCGTCACTTCCATCCTGCCACAACCTCGCGGAACTTTTCCGCATCGCACGCGATCATCTCCTGCTGGATCCAGGGCGGGAGACCCTCGCGGACGCGTTGTTCCAGGAACCGCTTCTCGGCAAGGACGAGCACGCCCCGGTCCTCCGGGGTCCGGAGCACCCGGCCGAGCGCCTGCAAGGACTTGTTGATGGCCGGCAGCGTGTAGCAGAGGAACTCGCCTTCAGCCCCGAACTTCATCCGGAAGTACTCGATCATCATCTTCCGGACCCGGTTGAACGGCGCGAGCGGGAGGCCCACGACCATTGCCCCGTTCAGCATCTCGCCCCGGTAATCGAGCCCCTCGCTCCACTTCCCGCCGCAGACGGCGAACATGACGCCGGACTCGCCGCGGGACGGCAGCGAGAGGAAGTGGGTGAGGGCTGCGCTGGCATCGGCTGCATCCCGGGGCTCGATGAAGATCTTCCGGCTCCGCAGGTGGGGTTTGGCATGCTCCGCATAGGTCTCGAGGATCTGGTAACTCGGGAAGTAGATGGCCCGGTTGCCTTTGAGTCCCGCAAATGCCCGGATGTATTCCACGATCCGGCCGGTGTTATCCTTGTTCTGCCGCATGGAGAACGCGGTGGTGATGTCGTTTGCGCAGGCAACGATCCGGTTCTCCTTTGGGAAGGCATTGGGGAGGACGAGCGTGGTCACGGCAGCCTTGCCGAAATAGAATTTCCTGAAACTCTCCACGGGCGAGAGGGTGCCGGAGATGAGGACGCAGCAGCCGTGCGATCCGCAGACTTCCGAGAGGGACGCGGCCGGGTCGATGTTCCGGACCTCAAGCGCCGTCCCGCTCTCGTCCCGGTGGTAGACCGTGAGGAACGCCGGGTCGGTTGCGGAGTGGGAGAGCCGGACCATGAACGTGGTGAGCCGCTCAATCGCCGTCTCGCGGAAGTCCCCGCCCTTGATGTTCTTCTCCCGCATGGTCTCGGCAAGCCCCATGAGGTCGTCGACAATCTCGTCCATCTCCTTGTAGAGCGACTCGCGCAGGATCATCCGCCCGAAGATGGCAGGATCGAACCAGTCCTCGGCTTCCTGGGAATTTGCAAGCCCGTGGATGAACTCGGTGAGCCGTGGGAGCACGTGCCGGACGGCCTCTGCCCCCTTGTGGCGCCGTGCCATGCCGGCCAGTTCGCGGGATGCCTGTTCAAGGTCGCGTTCCTCAAGGCTCACGCTCTCGATGCCGGTGATGACATCCCCGCAGTTGTGTGCCTCGTCGATAAGGAGGAGGACGTCCTGCGGTTCCACGCCGAGGTTGGCATAGAGCTGCTCGCGGATGTCGCGGTTGAAGAGGTGGTGGTAGTTGAGGATGACGACGTCCGTGTTCCGGGCGGCCTGCATCATGAGTTCGTACGGGCAGATCCCGGCGCAGAACTCGGTGAGCTCCCGGGGCGGCACCGGGTTTTGTATGACCCGGTCGGCCTTGTTGCGGAGTGCAGTGGAGGGGACCATCTTGAGGCCCATGCTCTCGCCCGGCACAAACATTTTGCTGGCAATGTAATACGGGCAGAGCATCGGGTGCTCCTTGTCCTGCCTGCGGATCTGCTGGATGATGAACGGGTCTTTTGCGGGGTCGAGCGCTCCCTTGTCGGCCCGGTCCCGCATGAGGCTGTTCGAGAAGTTCTTGACCCCTTCGCACCGCCGGTAGATGTCCCCCTCGCCGCCGAGCGGGCACATGCTCTTCTTGCCAACCAGGTACACGGTCTTTACCTGCGGCTGCTTCCTCTTGACCAGTTCCATCTCGCGGATGAAGGTGTTGAGCTGGCTGACGGTCCGGACGGCGATCACGATCTTCCGTTTTTTGCGCTCGGCAAGGAGCGATGCGACAACGCTCGACTTCCCGCTTCCGGTAGGGGCATCGATCATGGCGATGCCACCCTCGCGGGCTACTGTTGCGGCAACCTCGAGCATGTGGCGCTGGCCCGGGCGATATTCGCTGTAGGGGAAGTAGGTGTCGATACTGTCCATTGGTGGAGTACTGTTGGCGCTGATCGGTTTTATGAGTGGGGGGTGCGGGGCGAAGATGATACGGGTGTGAATCGTAGTGTTCTTATAAAACGGATAATTCATGATTATTGTATGTTCGATATCCTGACACTTCTGACCGCAGTGTGGTTCGCGATCATTGCACTCATTCTCGCTCAGATTTTTTCCCTGGTTCCTTACCCCAGGATCAGGCTCCTCCTACCAATGGTGTCGGGGATTTTGCTGGGATTGGTAATTCTTATCTCCAATCCCTCGCTGGAATCTGGGTACCGGGGGCAGATGATGTATATCGGACCATTCTGTTTCCCGCTCCTTGTTCCTCTCCTCATCAGCGTTCCCCTGATCTTTTTTTGGAAGGGTGATGGAATCCTCAAGGGAAAAACAGTCGAATTCTTTGGCGCATGGGTCTCCGCATTCCTGTTCTTAACCCTCTATCAATCCAAGTTTTTTTTCAGGATTTTCCCGGAGGTTATGGCTTTCTCGATTTTAATCGGCAGCACGCTGGTCATCACCTCCGGTATTTTTTTCCTCATTGAAAGGTCCCCGCGGTTCTTTCCCGATTCACGCAATGAGACCGAAGTAAAACACGATCAGCAGCCAAAAAAGAAAAAACCGCAGGCAGATCTGAAACTGATTGGACTCCTTGTCATCTATCTTCTGGCATCCTTATCACCACTGTATTTCATTGACTTTGTCAATAACCATGACCGTTCAACCATGGGACATTTAACTGTCTACCTGCCAGATCCGTCCGTGACTCCCAATGGTTCGGTTATTCACCTTACCGAGGAAAATTTGCAGGCATATCCCCAACTCAAATCCCTCATTAAAAAAAATAACCCCGGGATGCGGCAAGGCTCTGCCATAAGAACTGATAATAAAATGTCTACTGTAACGAATCCGGACATGGTAAGAATTTCGTGTGAAGAAGAATCACAAATGAGGAATGATTGGCTAATTGGTTCCTATTATTTTCCAGCGGTTTACCTTGAATTTGAAAACACATTGTATGTTGCAGAGATAATGCATTATGCTGGTGAATACTGCCAAAGAATATCACTATTTTCCTGATACTGTCAATTATGGATGCAGGGTGAAACCGACCTGATCCGCCGCGGGGGCGCCCCGTCGGGGGCGGCGGGGCAATCGTAAAAGCACTCTTGCAACACTTTCCGATTTTTTAAGGTTCTGAATGTTTTTTTACGAACCGGAAACGACCCTCAGTATCATATTCATCCATGCCTGTATGGGAATGGTCAGCCAGATGACAATCACGACCGGAATAATCGTTACCGCAGCTGCTTTCCGGAAGGAAAAACCCTGGGTGTGTTTCACCGCAAGGATCAAGAGATATCCTCCCCAGATCACGGTGACGATACTAATGAGAGGAAAGAGTGTATCCACGGATTGTGGATACACCTCCATCGGGACCATTGATGAGGGAACAACCTGCACGATGATAAACAGGACTGCACTGATTCCAATCGAGGCCAGGACACCGGCGGTCCATGACATCATGCCGTAACCGGTATTCCGGGCAGTTGCGGCAAGGGTCCCCCTCCCGCCAAGCACGCGGGAGATCCCAAATGTCCCAAAAGCCATTGTTGCCCAGATCATCAGCGGGATGAGAAGGACACATTTCAGATAAAATTGCAGCATGCCCATCCAGCCCACATATGTGATTCGATCAGGATGATTCAGGGAGAAAAAAAGGGGAGGGAGAATCGTGGAAAGCAGGATGGCGACCAAACCTGTCCCGATAATGATAAGCGGCGGGATGAGGTTCACCTTCTCCTGCGATACCCGCAAAAAGAACCGGTCGGGATGCAGGATGAGATCCCTCAGGCCAGAGAACATGGTACCGGTTTTTTGGTGCAGGATGAGATAATTGCATGGATTTTTCTTTGGGGAGAGAATCCTGTTTTTTCATCGCCCCGCAGATCGGCCAGATGGATCCGTAAACGATTCCGCTCCTTCCGAAAACTGTATTATTGTGTATACACAAATTACCCTTTATGGTGACCAAGACCATCAACATCAAAGAATCTGCCTATAATGCGCTCAAGGCACAGAAGCGCGAAGGGGAGAGTTATTCCGATGTGATCCTCCGCGTCACTGAAGGCGAGAAGAGAAGCGTGTGCGATTTCCTGCAGACAATCGATCCTGATGTCCGCAGTGAGATTGCAGAATCTGTAAAAACAGCAAAGAAAGAACTTGACCGCGTGAGACCCCGGAAGGTATCGCTTTGACCATCGTAGACACCTCTTACCTGATTGATCTTATGAAGGGAGATGCGGGTGCAGAGGAGATAACCCGTCTTCACAACCCCCTGCGGACAACCGCGATAAGCAGCGCTGAATTCCTTTATGGCGTAAAAAAGTCTGGAAGAAAGAAGGAATATGATCTGGCCGAAAAGTTCCTCGGTTTTTTCCCAATCCTTTCCTTTGATGCAGAGTCGGCTGTAATCTATGCCAGAATTGCCTATACCCTTTCTGGAACTGGCCGGCGCATATCCTCATTCGATGAACTGATCGCATCAATTGCCATTCGCCACGATGAGCCGCTCGTCACAAGGGACCGGCATTTTTACGCAGTTGACGGGCTCGATATCATCTCGTACTGACGACCAGTTTTTTTACTATAGAGAGCCGGGCATGAACCGATCAGGTTCACACCGGAATCATGAAAAAGAGTGCCCTTTTTTCCTGGAAAGGAATTCCCGCCTCATGGTCCCGGTACGGCCGGGGGGCAACCGGCTCATTCTTCTGCAAACTGGCGTGCCGGCGCCTCGTTGTGGAACTCGATGTAATTCCCCACAAGGTCGCACTCGCGTTCACGGAGGTTATGTTCCGCCACCGGTTTGGCTTCGCAGCAGAACATGTACGTCATTGGTTCCCCGGCCGGCGGGTTCTTACTCAGCGCAAACAGGGCCTGCGAGCAGTTGTCTGACCTGCGGACGGCAAGCAGGGGGCCGGTACCGCCATCGAAGAGGAGGAAGATCCCCTGTGCCTGCGGGACTGCGGTGGTGGTGTGGGCTTTCAGCTCGCGCTTCGGCGACCATGCAAGGCCCATCCAGCCTGCATCGCCGGGCGATCCGGTGGGCGTGAGGGGCGAGGCGCTCGGGCCTCCTGCCGGGTTCTTCTGGTCCTGCGGCCCGATCGGCCCTCCCGCGATCCCTTCGCTCTCGGTCGAGGATCTGCGGTATTTCCGGTGGAACCGCCCGAAGTTGCAGGCCGGTGAATCGCGTTTTTCCTGCCGGTACCGGTAGAGGAGGTAGCAGAGCCCGGTCTTCGGCCGCGTTGCCGACTCCTCCATCGGTACTGCGGAGAACTCATAAGAAAATCCCTTGGCATCCTTCCAGGCCCAGAGGGCGGGGGCAACGGGATACGGGTCAACCCATGGCATCTGCATTCGTGCCGTGCTCTGTCGGATCCCGTTAAACACGTTCCGGAGCGACGTGTCGGTCCTGCCGATATACATCAGGTTCGCTGCGCCGGCAGCCCGGATGCGGTAGACGCCCGGGGTATCGGGGATTGCACCAATCCTTGTGCTCTCCATGGAAAAGGGGAACCATCGTGTCCATTCGATCCCGCACCAGTCCGGTGCACTGCAGTCCGCGCCGGCTTCGTTGTCACCCATGCACTCTTCCATCCGCTCTTTTTCGTCAAAGGTAGTTTGTGTCTGCCTCTGGATATACAGTTTATGAAATGCTCCTGCACCAAAGCCAACGGATCCGGCCGGAACGGGAGAAGGAAGATGTGACGGGCAGGGGGAGGTGATACAGCATCCCGCCTTCGGGTTCTGGCATGTGCCGGCCGCAAGGATTCGTCCCGGTCATGCCCCCGGATCCGTGTAGGACACCGAGAGCTGAACCGTGCCATCCGCGTACACGATAGTGTTGTTTCCGTCAAAGGTGCCAAAGACGTACACCTCCCGGTTGAGCGGGATGAAGGTCTCGACAACAATGATCTCTTCTTTTTCGGGGAGCTCGATCCCCCGTTTTGCGATCAGGTCCATGACCCCCTGCGGGAGATTGAACCCGGATACAAACGTATGGACCCGGGAATCGATCCGGCTCGTTGCGGTGACAACGGAAAAGGTTGTGCGTTTTGTTGTTGTCCTCCGTCCGCCCGAACCCGAGTAACTGCGGGTGTGTTGTGTCACAATGGGCGCATCGAACCCGCAGAGCATGGCAAGTGCCGGTTCGGCTATCTTTATGTTCATCGCGTCCTGGAAGAACGACCCGGGCAGGCCGGCAGCCTTGAACTGGCCGGCAACCAGACCTGATACCAGGTCCGCTCCCTTCTTGAAATACGCAAAAGTACCCGATGCCTGCACCGTATACTGGGCTGATCCCGATGCAACGGTAAAATCGCCGCTGCTCTCGTAAAACATCACGCCCTCTGCCCCCTCGATTCTGTGGCCATCCGACCCGAGCGGGATCCCGTTGATGCGGATCCGGGTACTGGACCGGGAGTCGGTGATGGACGATTCCTTTGAAAAGACGAACATGCTGTAAAATGCCACGTGCTCCCCGGTCGAAGGGAGAATGAGATCGGGGGAGACGGCCGGCCCCTGCACAAGGATGGGGGCGTCCTTTGCGATCACGGGATTGGTTTTGAACGCCCGGATCAGTGCCTTTTGCTTGTCTGCGGTTAGCTTTTTACTGAGGTGAGCGTAGACGAAAAGGCCGATGATTCCGATGACAATGATGAGTACGATGATGAGACCGGAGGGGTCTGAGGATGCCATGCGATGAGGTGATACCGGATTGCGGATGAAGGTGTCGGTATGTATTGAGCCCTGCCCGGGATTATCCAAAGAACTCAATAACTGCTGAAGAAAATATCACTTGTACCCGCAGACCTCAACCCCCAACACAGAAAAATGCGGGTCGTTCGTGACAACCGCCGCCCCGGCCGCCCGGGCCGATGCTGCGATAATTGCATCGGCGACAGAAATTTCCGGCAGTTTGAGCAGGCCGGCCTCAACTGCGATCTCCGGTGTCAGCGGGATGATGTTCAGCTTCGAACCCTGAACCTGCATGACCCGGAGCCGGGCTGTTGCAGCATCAATTTTTCTTGCGTAGATGTATGCGAGTTCGGTGAGCGTGATCGCTGCAACAAATCCCTCAGCCCCTCCGGTCTGGACTACGTCAAAATATTTTTTGATTTTTTCCGATCCTTCTTCGCGGTTGAAGAACGCGAGGAACGCGTGGGTATCAAAGAGAAGACTGGTTGTCAAGCGAATCGTCCCACTCCTTTCGCAACTCTTTGAGGGCCGTGCCGGAATCTTTCAGCTGGTCAACGCCCCAGAGTTCTGAAAGGTTGACGAGCGGCTGGAGCCGGATCGTATCGTTCTCTTCCACCAGTACGAGCGAGTCGCCCTCCTTCAATGAAAACTTTTTCCGGACTTTGGCGGGGATGACGATCTGGCCCTTGGAGGAGAGGGTAACTACTTCCATAGGGGAATAGGTTGTTTTGTAAGAAATTATAGTTTTTGGCTTACGAGGTAAGATATTCTTGGTAATGTAAGAATATTGATGGCCGGAGCTGCCCGTCCTGATGGAACGGCAGACATTCACCCTGGGGCCCCTGGGAGGGCTCAAGTCAAAAAAGCCCGTAATATGCTCCGTTTGCCAAACGGACAAAGGCACTTTTTTCTCCACTGGCAATGATGTCCACGCCTGTAGAAAAGTCGGCTATATAAGAGTATTTTTTGAAACGGGGAGAATACTGGGGGTATCGATCCTGCAAAATAGCAGCGATCCAACGCCCCCTTTTTTTGAACGTATTTCAGGAGGTCCGGAAAAAGGGGCTGTCCGGAGGGTGCCGGTGACGGTTTTTTGGGGTTCGAGTGGAAATATACCCTTTCTCACGTCGGAGAAACCCGAAGGTTTCTTCTCTTCCTCCTGGTGTGATCACGTATCGGACGTTGGAGAGAACCAACCCGGACACATCAGATATCCCTATCCAATCCGGCCCCGTACAGAGCCCGGTTGTACGACTTTTTCCTCACCTCCCGGTAATTTGATGCAAAAATCCCTGCAGTTTTACACACTTTTTCAAAAATCACATTTTACGCAGGATTTGAGCCAATCGGAGCATTTTGCGTTGCGTTGTAAAACGCTCATGTACGCTTATGGGAGGCAAAACTCAAGGGGGTTGGGGGGTAAGGAGGGGTCATTGGAAGGAAACCCCTCTTTTAGCGTCCGGTTTTTCTCCGACGGGAAACTTCATCTCTCGTCGTATCCGATCATCCGGACCCCCTGTTCTGCAGAATCCTCCAGGAGTTTTTGATCAAACAGGGGGTCGGAGGATCCGGATCCGGGCCCTTATCGGGCCCCGTTCCGGAAAACCGGTGCAACGGAGCCCGCAG
>JBFYKS010000027.1:0-6319 GCA_041305785.1 Methanoregula sp.
ATTGCCGGACCATTTTTTTGTGGAGTTATTCCCTGCTCACCAGTTCCTCCACCCACGCCTTGTTCGCGTGGAGGGCGCAGCCGCCTTCTTCTGGTGGTGCAGGACCCGGGTTGCAGGGACGAGGAGCGCCGGGTCGGCGGCGATGATCCGGACCGCTGATTGGATAACTTCGTGGATCATTGCATCGAACATCTCCCGGTATCCCTGATTGTCATTTGCCATATCCACCACCAGTTACTGCGGGACGCTGCCCCCGCTTCGTTTCCTGATCCCGGTCACTGCCCATCCGATCAGCGCACCGAGGATGATGGCAAATGCAAGGCCGGTTGAGGCGAACTTGAAGAACCCTGCCGCCATCGTGAAGCTGGCGACCCCATGCAGTTCCTGCGGCCATGCAATGATCATCGCGATGAGCCCGAAGTTCTCGCAGTAATCGCAGATCCCGCCGATGACCGGCACCACGTTGAGCCGGTGCCACCGGCTCTCTTGGGGGAGCCAGCGGTGCAGGAGCCACGTGATGGTGAGCGCGTACGCGAGGGTGTAGACGGCCGGGAGGATGAGATCAAGCGGAACGATATGGGTCAGCTCGAAAGCCCGCCCTGCATCCCCCATTGCCGCGAGATGGGCGTACGCCTGCTGCGGGGTATAGAGGAACTCCATGTCGAGGATGCCGACACCGCCGGTGATCGATTTGAGCTCCGCAACCCCGAACGGGCGGCCGTTGATCAGAAACCCGAGGACAAAGAAACCGATGAGGGCTGCAAGAGTCCGGGGGCCGGTGGTGATGGCAGTGATCCGGTCGGAGACAAGGTCAACGATCCGTATGCCACTTTCGGTTCCTTCCACAGCCTCACTCCCCCCGCTGGTCGAGCATGTCGCGGACGGTCACGTCCGGGTGGTGGTACCGGGCTTTGCCTTTTGTCCTGCCGCCGATCTCGATCGCCCCGTTCGGGCACCAGTGGATGCAGGCATAGCACTGGGTGCAGTCATTGCCGAACTTCACGCCGTCCTTTGCAACCGTGATGTTCCTCGTGGGGCAGATCCGCTCGCAGGTCCGGCACTGGTTGCAGGCCGCTGTTGCATGGAGCCTTGAGGGCGTGTCATACACGCAGGTGGCAAGGTGGCGGGTGAACCGCCCCCCGAGTTTCCAGAAGGCGGAGTTGCTCCCCTCGGGCACCAGGACCCTGCGTTCCCGGATCGCGGCCGCAATCTCCGGGATCCGGGCCTTCGCGGCCGCAAACTTCTCGTCGCGGCGGGGAGCGTCCCCCATCAGGTCGACCGGCCCGATGAAGTTCTCGGGCATCAAGAGGGAAAAGCCGGCCGAGAGCGTGTATCCTTTCTCTTCGAGCAGTTCCTGCATACGGAAGAGCGCCCCGCCGGGCCGCTCGCCGCAGGTCGCAAGGGCGAAGATGTACGGGGTGCCGGAGAAGAGGATGTTGAAGACGAACTGCCGGACAATGGCAGGCATGTCGAGGAAATGGACGGGGAACGCGATCCCCACCGCGTCCGCTTCGGGTGTGTAGCCGCCGTAGTGCATTGCACGGCGCAGCGGGATCAGTTTCGTGTCGCCGCCCAGTTCCCCTGCAAGCATGCGGGCAGCAGCAAGCGTGTTGCCGGTGCCGGTGAAGTAGTAGATGATCGTCTTCATGATGTCTCCCCGGGCCCGGATGTAAGGTCCCGTTTTACGTCTGGTGCCGAGAACCACTCAACAACAGTGCCGATTGCATGCCAGAGGGGGTTGACCGGTACATCGACAAAGTATCTTGTGCACCGGTCGAACCAGCCCTTCCACAATCTACCCATGATCTTGAAAATTGTTGTAGTATCCATGTTCATTGCTCCTTCCAGGCATACCGGATAACGCCCTGCGGGCAGGTATCCGCACAGTTCCCGCACAGGATGCATTCGGAATTTTCCATCTTCCCCTGCTGCACCATCGCGTTCACGTCAAGGCTCATCGGGCATCCCGCCGTACATCTCCCGCAGCCGGTGCAGCGCGAGGAGTCGGCAGCAAGCTGCAGCGCCGGCCAGCGGAACAGGTTTTGGATCTTCCGTCCAATCACCAGCATCGGCGCGATCGGGCAGAAGGTGTGGCAAAAGCCGCGCCTCCCGAAGACGAGCGTGAAGATCAGGATGATGATGACCGGGCCGAGGAATGCGGCAACGCCTCCCGCGGCAAGGATCGAGATGCCGTTCTCCGTCCGGTAGAAGAGGTCGATGGTCCACAGGCCGCCGGCCGACCAGATCGCGTACCCAATCCCTCCGAAGATCCCAAGAAAGACAAGATACTTCAGCCAGTCCATCTTCGTTGTCCGCAGGCGCGGGTCACGGATGAAACGCACCAGCTCCTGCAGGCCGCCCGAGGGGCAGAACCACCCGCACCAGAGCCGGCCAAGGACGAGCGAGCCAAGGAAGAGCAGGGCAAAGACGACAAGACCGCCGGTCACGATCCCGAGCCCGGCCGCCTCGGTGATGATCGGGCACGAGATGTACGCAAAGGTGACGGGATACAGGATGAAGGAGAGGATGATGAGGAAAAGGCGCATCCGCTGCCGCGATGATGCCGGAATTCCACTCCTGCCTGCCAGCGGGCTGTTCATCGTCCTTCCCCTGCATGCATCCGGTCCATGGTCATATCCTTCTTCTCACCGGCGCCCTGTGCCATACTCGATTGCGCCCTGCGGGCAGGTATCCGCACAGCTCGCACAGAGTATGCATTCGGGCGTCTCCATCTCTCCTTTTTGGACCATCCCGTTCACGTCAAGGCCCATCGGGCATGCCTTCGAACACTTGCCGCAGTCGATGCAGCGCGAGGGGTCAGCCGTAAGCCGGAGGGCGGGCAGGTTGACGAGGTTGCCGATCTTCCGGCCGATGATCATCACCACGGCCATCGGGCAGAGCACGCTGCAGAACCCGCGCCGGCCGGCGAGGAAAGCGGTTGCAAAGATGATCGCGAAGATGACCGCGACCACCATCAGCACATCGGGCGAAGAGATCGAGATGCCGTTCACGGTGCCGTAGAACGGGTCAACGGAACGGATCCCGACCGTGACGATGGAGAGCGCGAGTATGCCAAGCCAGAGTGCCGCGATGCCGTATTTGATATATTTCCGCCAGCCTTCCTGCACGGTGTGCTTCATGATCGGCGAGCAGATCTCCTGCCATGCCCCCATCGGGCAGAGCCACCCGCACCAGAGCCGGGCGACAAAGAACGAGAGGACGAAGAGCAGGATGAGGAGGATCATGCTGCCGGTTGCGATGCCTTCTGCGGCTCCCATCATCAGGATGATAGGCGAGATGTAGAATATCGTTACCGGGATGAGCAGGAACGATACGATCAGGATCCATTTCCGGATGTTCTGACGGGACGATGCAGGGTTTTGTTGTGCTGGTTTTTCTGTCATGATACATTCCTTTCCTGTGTTGTTGCGGTTTTCTCCCCCCGCTGGGCTTTCATGTCTTCGACCTTCAGGTCCGGGTGCCGGTACCGTCCCCGGCCTTTTGTGCCACGGAAGAAGTTTAGCTGGATTGCTTCCACGGGACAGAAGTTGAGGCAGGCACAGCAGAGCTCGCACCGGTCCAAAAAGACCGGCCGGTCGTTCTCCATCCGGATGTTTCCTGCAGGGCAGACCGTTACGCAGGTGCCGCAGGAGGTGCAGGTGTCCTCAACAAAGAAGGACGTGCCCATGCCATGGACATTTTTTGAAAACGGCCGGTAGAGAAGATACTGTAAGAGGGTGGATACCGGGGCAAAGGACGGCGGGACGGCCTGCCCTTTTTGGATGGCGATGGCAATGGCTGCGAGTTCTGCATCCGCTCTTTTGAGGATCTCCTCTTTCTTCTTCCCTGCCGGCGGGACACCGACCGGGGGGAAGTTCCCGGGCATCTTCACCGCGAAGGCAGCGTCGAGCTCTCTTTTGCATCCCTCTTTGAGGATGCTGTTGAGCTGGTGAAGGGCCGAGACACCGATACGGCCCATGGTGACGATGCCAAACGCATACGGAACGGCGCCGATGTCCAGCCGTTCTGCAAAATCCTTTACGATCACGGGAATACCGGAATCGTACACGGGACAGATGATCCCGACCCGGTCTGCTGCCGGAACGATCTTTCCCGGCGTCTCCTTCAGTGAGGCAATCGGCACCAGTTCGCAGTCCCCAAGGGCTGCGGCTACCGTTCTTGCAGCGGCAAGCGAGTTGCCGGTGCCGGTGAAGTAGTAGATGATCGTCTTCATTGACCGCCCCCGTATCCCTGCACGTTCGCGATGAGATCCCGTATCACGGCACCGTCCGCAATCTCCTTCTGGCTGAGGGAGAACTGGCCGACAGGGGTCATGCCCTTTGTTTTCACCTTTCCGGAGAGCACGGGAAGTGTTGTGCCCGGATCTTCCCCGCAGGTAGCAAAGAGGATGACCGGTTTTCCATTGCACCCGGTAAGTGCGGCAATGGTTTTTTGTATAGCCCGGGTAGGTTTTCCCATCCAGACGGGGGTCCCGATAATGACAAGATCATACTTGGAGAGATCGATAGCTGCTGGGGGGATTCCGTCATCGCGGACCTGCATATCCGGCGAACGGCGGACAAAGAACATGAACAGCCGGGACATGAGATCCCGTGATTTGACTTCGATGAGATCTCCGCCGCAGGCATCGTGGATCTTTTGTGCAACCGCATGGGTTGTTCCCGTATAAGAGGTGTAAATAATGGCTGGTTTCATACTCATCCTCCTGAAATTTCCCGTCTCTCTCCATCAGGGTTCTTCCCGTCGTATGCCCCTTTCAGGGGATTGGCCGCGATGACCTGCCGGAGCAGTTCGCCCCCGGCATCCGGGTTCTTGGTATCTTCCTGGTCAAGGCTGATCTCCGCCATCACCTTCATACCCCGTTCCTCCAGTGCCTTTTTCAGGATGAGAAGGGCTTCGCCGGGCTGGTTGGAGCAGGTGGTGAAGATCACGGCCATCTTCTCCTCGCAGCCTTTGAGCGCCCGGACCGCCCCGTTGATGGCGGGCGACGGCTTCCATGCCCAGACCGGCGTGCCGATGATCAGGAAATCATAGCCCGAGACATCGATCTCAACCGGTTCTATCGGGTCGCACTCCACCCTCCGCGACCGCAGGACGCCCTTCGTGTACGCGGAGAACGACGTGTAAGGGTTCTTTGTGGTAACCTCGATGAGGTCGCACCCGCTGGCATTCCGGATCCCTTCGGCAACCCGCCGGGTTATACCGGAGTACGAGTAAAAGATCACGCAGGCTCTGATGGGACGGTCGCGGTTCGTCCTGCGGAGCATCTCCCGGTTGCAGTTCGCCATGATGGTCGCGTGCATCAGCTCGAAATGTTCCCGGAACTCCACCATCCGGTCGCGGTTGACGGTGTAATAGATGTAGAAACCTTCGCGGCGGGACTCAACGAGGCCCTCGGTCTTCAGCGTCTTTAAGTGCTGCGATACCGCCGGCTGGGAAATTTTCAGCCGTGCAGCGAGTTCGGAGACGCCGAGCGTGCCGCTCGTGTCGGTCGAGAGGTAGTAGATGATCTGGAGCCGGGTGAAGTCGCCGAGCGCCTTGAACGTTGAGGCCATCTGCGGCACGATCTCGCAGAGATGGTTGCACTCGTCACACGTGTTGCAGGGCTCCATGGAATCTGTATAAGTGTTTGCTTATACACTTATATGTTTTTGCTGCACCAGAGTCCCGCATGACCGGATGGTGCAGTCCGTGCAGCGGACCGCCCGGTCATGGAGAAAAAAGATCAGCGTTTGGGCACGATCGCATGGGCTTTTGGATCCACCCGGTAGGCGGCCGGGCGATCGAGCAGGTCGAGGGTGTTCACCTTCATGTCGATCAACTCCTGGAACGTGAAGGTATCGGACTGAACGCCGCTGCCCGCTCCCCACATGACCAGGATGCCTTCCGGCATCTTTTTGGTACCAACAATATTTTCCATACAGTCCGATGGGATGGAGAGGTAATGAAGGTTACGACTGTTGGAAAAATGGGGGGGAAAACCTGCATGAACCGGGCTGGTGAGCTGGGATGCCCGTGCACATTTCTTTTGCCCGAACCCCCATGTCCCCAGGTTGCACAGACCGGTGACCACCGCAGGATCTGCGCCGGTCCCAAGGGAGATATGATCCGGTTTTTTTCCGGATCATTCCGGAAATTTGTTAAAAAAAACCCGCATGAAGTCAAAGACTTCGCACCCAGGCGATGAAAAGGTTACTTTGCGAACTCAAATTCCGGCTGTGTTGAGCACCTTTAAAAAAACTAAAAAAAATTACCCGCTGACCATATCATCTGTCTCCGGCTCTCCTCCGGATCAGGT
>JBFYKS010000028.1:0-3430 GCA_041305785.1 Methanoregula sp.
GCAGCCAGACCGTTGTTGACGGCGAGCTTGGCAGCCAGTATGATTTCCAGATCGGTGTCGGGGGTACCGGCGGGTATATCCAGCCGGGGAAGAGCAACACCGTCAAAGGGTTCCTGATCTACGAGGTACCGGCATCCTTCTCGCCGGAAAGGACCTATGTGGTGGCCAACGCCGATGCCCAGACACAGGGTGTCTGGAGACTTGCCTGAGTTCCCCGATCCATTATGGCGCGCCGGTGTGCAATTGTTGACCTGTCATCCAGCCTGCATGACAATCCTCTCCATCCCGAGTCCCATTCCCGCCTGCTGAACGCGATCGGGGGCATTCCGGAGAATGTCCCCCGTATCGCCCCGGAGCCTGCCGGTATTACAGACATCCACCGCATCCATGATCCCCATTACACGGCACGGTTGCAGGAGCGGTGCTCGGATACGGTGACCCTCTCCAGTCTCGATTCTGACACCTATATCACCCCGCACTCGTATGATGTTGCCCTCATGGCAGCCGGTGGCGCGATCGCTGCAGCCGACCGTGCTCTTGCCGGGGAGCATGCCTTTGCCTTCGTCCGGCCACCGGGACACCATGCCGAACGTAACCGGGCCATGGGGTTCTGCCTGTTCAACAACCTGGCAATTGCCGCCCACCGGGCACTTGAAGCGGTTGACCGGATAGCCATCGTGGACTGGGATGTCCATCACGGGAACGGTACGCAGAACGCCTTTTTACTCTCGAACCGGGTACTGTTCTGTTCCGTTCACCAGCAACCCCTCTTCCCGTTCACCGGGAGGATCGAGGAGATCGGGAACGGCACCGGGAAAGGTTTCACCCTCAATTTGCCCCTCACAAACGGCGCATCGCTTGCCGATTACCAGGCCGTCTTTTCCGAGGTCTTTGTTCCGGCCATTGAACGGTTCCGGCCCGATCTCCTCATGGTCTCAGCAGGGCAGGACACCCTCTCCGATGATCCCCTCGGTGGCATGAACCTCCAGCCGGAGGATTTTGGTATCCTGACCTCGATGCTCACCGGCCTCACCGGTGCTGGAATAGCGCTTGTGCTGGAAGGGGGATACAGCGATTCGCACGGGGCTGCCATCTCCCATATCTATGCCGCGCTTGACAAGCCCGGAAAAATTCCTCCGCAGGATGCCCCACGGGACGCAACACGCCAGACCGTAGACCTGGCAAAAAAGGTCCACCGGCTTGGATGACCGGTGGTCTCGGTCAGGCGGAGGGGAGAACCTCGATCTCCATAGTACTGATACGCTCGTAGGTCTTTTTTTGCTGGTGGATTGGCCAGAGCTCGTACAGCAGAACCGTGACCGGCTCCCACATTGCCACCCAGCCGATGATCAGGAGCGCGTCGGCAATGAGCACGGCGAGAAGATGGTTCTGGATGCCGGTAACCAGCTGGCGGGCAACGAGCGCGATGAAGAGGAAGGTGAGCCCGATGAGCAGTGCACCCCGTCCGTACCGGAACCGGGTCCTGAATTTCCGTTCCGTCACCCGGCTCTTGTACTCAAAATGGTTTTTTATGGCAGGGATGATCTGTTTTGCCCGGTCCGTCACCAGGAGATCCGGCGGGAGATAGATGATGATCCTGAATGGCGTGCCTGCCGGAAAGTCCTTCACGATATCAACGATGTAGCGTTCCGCATCGAAGTCGAGTTCTTTTGCATGGAAGGGTGCAGGGTCAAAGGTATTGAAGAGCTGGGCTACGGTTGAGAGTTTGATCTCGATGAGCACTTTTCCATCGACCTTACGATATACGGATTCACTATCTGGCATAGACCTGTATCACCCCTCCACTCATCCCTGCTGCCACCTTTTTTCGTAACGGTCCCGGTTGCATCCTCACCATTTCTCCTGCCCTCTGTTGCGGCATCTGCGGTTTTTATCCGGTCACTTCAACGAACGGAGACCGGCCTCCCCCGTGTTGTGGATCGGCGTACACATACCTTCCGGGTTTATTGAATGTATACCGGTAACTCTCCCCGGGTGCAAGAGACTCCGACTGGAACAGGATCTTCTCATTTGCTCCCGTGGGCATGTGGAT
Organism: Methanoregula sp.; assembly: GCA_041305785.1. Classification (GTDB taxonomy): domain Archaea; phylum Halobacteriota; class Methanomicrobia; order Methanomicrobiales; family Methanospirillaceae; genus Methanoregula. Next base: position 2,054 of record JBFYKS010000028.1, read on the forward strand.
TACGCGACGCGAGATCCGGTCTTCCTCATTCACAAAGACAACCGTTGTCCCGGTGCTGATATACAGTTGTTCGGGATTATAGGACGAGGCTTTCAGGCTCACCTGCTGCACCGGGCCGTCCGGGGTCTGCGTTACGACCGGAACTGCCCCTGGCAGCGTCTCTTCCGAGGATACCGGGGCTGTACATCCGCAGGCGAACGCCGCACCCGCGAGAAGAAGAACCAGAACTGCAATGGCACGCATGAAAAAAGAGTAGGGATACGGGTAGTTATTCCTTTTCTTTCACGTACACGATCCCGTCAGGCTCCCGGTAATCGGTCTTGATGACGATGGTGTTGGAGATCCGGTTGAAGACCCGTAACTTGGTGCCCGGCATGGCAAGCCAGCCGATCAGGCAGTCGAGGACGAGGATGATGAGGAGGGGGGGACTTAAGAATGCTTTTGGGAAACTCTCGATTGCAGCGGTGCGGTACGATATCTTTGAGCCGTCCCGGTTGACCACTTTCAGGTTCATGACCATCTTCCCGATGGACTGGCCCCTAAACCCTTCCATGATCGTCCAGTACAGGAAAATGAGCAAAATCTCAAGACCGAAGACGGGTAGTTCCCCGTGCCGGAACTCCCAGAGGAATGGCAGCTTCCAGATGGCGGCGAAGATGCCGATCACGATATTCCAGAATAAGATGATGATGATGAGATCGACAATCCAGGCCCAGAACCGGGCACTCCACTTAGCCAGGTACAGGGTCTTTTCCGGTAACGGCCGGGTGCAGACCGGTTCCGGTGTCATGTGCTGATCTGACATTGCAGGAGCTATTTTGCAGTACTGGCGAATGAAGTTTGCCCTTTGTAAAAAAAAAACCCATTCCGGGGTTCCTTAACGAGAAGAAACTATTTCTGCCAGTGAAAGATACCGGGTGGTACAAATACTATCGGAGCGGATGCGTCCAATGGCCGATGCAGTCATCACGGAATATAAAGGCGTTCGGAAGAACGATACCATTACCCGCTATTACCAGTACGGGAGCGGGGGCGTGCGGGTGCTTGACGGGAGTAAGAAAGTCAGGCGGCTCTACCGTTTCGATCCCGCATCGGATATGATGACCGAACACGACCCGGCCCGGCCGGACCGGATCCTCCGGCGTTTCCTCTTTGAACGGATGGGGATGCTCGAAGAGACCTTCACGCCCGGGTGCCCCCCCCGGAAATTCTCCTACGAACAGGGGGGCCAGGTCATCACCGTCCGCGAGGGTGGCGAGTACGGGCAGGTGGGCAAGACGTTCACGTTCGAGGCACGAGGGATTGCGGAAACGGAGTGGGGGCGGAACGGTGCAATTGAACGGGTCTTTATGTTCGAGGGCACTAACGATACGATCA
>JBFYKS010000029.1:0-6071 GCA_041305785.1 Methanoregula sp.
AAAAAACGAGTAAATCAGGTAACCGCAAAATACAAAGAAAAAATAGAGAGCGAAGAGAATGAAACTCTCGATAGGTAAATGTCTACCCGGATTGATCGTCCACAGTACCATCATGGAAAAAATAACCGGAATCAGGAAGATCCACTGGATCATATAAAGGACGATGATACCTTTTATTGAGAGGGATTCTTTTCCATCCCTCATGAAATTCTTCCATTCCGGAGGTATGAGACAAGATGTCTGATACGTGTTACTCATAAAGATGTGAAATGAGATTACGGAAATCATTACGCCGATTCCTATGATAAGAATTGAGAAAACATATGCCCGGTTATTATCCAAACCCGCGTGATTGAGGAGTATGTCAGGGATTTGTGATCCAATAAATCCTAATCCCAGCAATATTCCTAAGCAACTCCACCTTTGGGTTAAGTTCCATCTTTTTTCTTGCTCCAACATAATTCAACCAATCATCAACGAGATCAGAATATCGAGGGATCCGGTATCGGGATATTGCGATCAATACGAGTCAGCTGGAATATCAACCTGCGAACCAGGCGGGAATATCGTGGCATCACAAAAACCTGAACATGGTGGGGGGATAGATCCAGATCTTGTCATGGTAATCAAAAAAAAACAGGATACTGTAATGCACCACGGGGGATTTGAAAAAATTACCAGATATCCTAACCATTTCAATGATTAATCCTTACGCCGGCCTAATCTCCACCAGCTTCAGCGCCCGGCCCTTCTCGCAGATGTCCGGCGCATTCCCGAGCACTTCGGTGACGATATATTTCTCGCCATCCATGACACCCTCGGGGCGGCAGAGGGAAAAACTCCGGCAGTCCGCCTTGTTGCACGTGAACTCAATCTTGATCTTCGAATTGACGATCGCCATCTCGGGGCTGATGAGCGCGCTGATGGGAGCCTCCATCACCTCGACTGCGGTTGCCCCGTTGAGGTGCAACGGGCATTCATGGTGGGTGGTGCGGACGGTCACGATCCGGTACTTATGCCCCCTCTGGAGATTATTGCAGGCCTTCTTCACCTTGCAGGTATCGCACTCCGGCGCCTCACCCTCGTAAATGAACTCGACCCCGGTCTTAGCGAGCACCGTTCCGACCAGCGTCACTTTCGTCTTTGCTTCTGCCATAATTAGTCCACCTCACTCCCGGTAGAGCATTGCCACGAGATTCCCGGCAGAATCCCGGGTTAAGCCCGTGTCAAATATGGTGAAGCGTTCCGGACGAATAGTCTTTGCCATCAGGAGGGCTTCGACTGCGATCGCGTCATCGATCCCGACATCAGCAGGCGTTGTCGGGGCACCGATGGTCTTCAAAGACGAGCGGATCCCCCGCCAGTCGCCGCCGTGCAGGTACATCGAGATGATGGTCCCAATCCCGCAACTCTCGCCATGCAGGGCTTTACCGGGCGCCAGCCGGTCAAGGGCATGGGAGAACTTGTGCTCCCCGCCACTTGCAGGGCGGGAAGACCCGGCGATGCTCATCGCAACACCGCTCGACACCAGCGCCTTGATGACAAAGCGGGCGGACTGCTCCTGGTGCGGTTTGATGATCGACGCGTTCTTCATGAGGATCTCGGCCGTCATCTTCGAGAGCGCGATGGCATACTCGCTCACCGGCTCGCCTTTCACGCGGTGCGCGAGCTCCCAGTCGAGGATAGCAGTATAGTTCGAGATAATATCCGCACAGCCGGCCGCGAGGAGGCGGTGCGGGGCGGACGCGATGACACCGGTATCGGCAACGATCGCCATCGGCGGCTGGGCCTCAAGGGAGGTGTGCCCGCTCTCCAGGGGAACGGAGGCGCGGGCCGAAGCGATGCCGTCATGGGACGCTGCCGTGGGGACCGAGATGAACGGGAGATCGAGGTTGAACGCCACGATCTTGGCCGTGTCGATCACCCGGCCTCCCCCGACCCCGATGAGGAAGTCGGCACCTTCCGCCGCGCTCATCACCTCTGCGATAACCGCAGGGCTGATGGTCTCGGCCATGAACGTCTTCACCGCGTGGCGCGCTGCAAGGATCTCCCGCACGCGCTCGCCCGCATAGCCCATCGTACCCTTGCCCGAGATCAGGAGTGCAGAGGATCCGAGCTTCAGGTCGGCACAGACCGCGGGGATCTGCCCGTACACATCATGGCCGATCACCACATCGCGGGGCAGCTGCATCCACGAGGACGTGTCGATACCCTTCTCCTTAAGTAATTTTATTGCATCTGCACTCATTCTAGATCATGGATGGTTAGTGATTTCATATACAAATATTACATCGGTCCCATCACGCAGGGTGAAGCGTACAATATTGTGGACACGCTCACCTACGCAATCATTCTTGTTGCCGGGGTCTACTGCCTGTACCGCTGGCTCACGACATCGACATGGTTAACCGATATCGGCTTTAAGATCGACCAGGGATTCATCCTTGCCACGCTCCCGTACGTCATCCTTGGAGGGGTCATGCGGGTCGTCGAAGACACCGGCATGATCACCGGCCCCTTAAAATTCCTGCTCATCACGCCGCTCATTTACTTCGTGCTGTTTGCCTTCACGGTCAGCATGATGTTCCTCTCCCTGTTTTTGGTAAAACGGGGGATACTCAGGAGTTTCAATGCGTTCTATGCCGGAGGAGGGACCTTTGCGCTCTTTGTTGCATGCCTTGTTCTTGTGGCATGGAGCACCACGCACCACGGCATCGACCTCTTCATCCTCTGCATCATCCCCCTCATGGCGCTCTGTGCAACCACGATCGTCTGGGCGTTCATGCGCTACATCCTCTCGTGGACCTATGTCGCCGATCCACTCTACATCACGCTCCTCTTCGGCCAGCTGCTCGACGCCAGCGCAACCAGTTTCGGCATCGACCTCCACCCCTCCGTCCAGTATGTTGAGCAGCACGTGGTGGGTTCAGCCCTCATCGACGCCACCGGCACCGCGTTTGTGATGTATCCCTTAAAACTCGTCGTCCTCTTCCCGGCCATCTATATCATGGAACTCTACCGGAAGGAAGCGAACACTGCGTTCTGGCACCTGGTCCTGCTCGCGATGATCGTTGTCGGGTTTGCCCCCGGTGTCCGGGACATGGTGCGGATGGTCCTCTATGTCTAACGCGCCCCTGACAAACGCCATCATCATCACCCTTCTCCTCTTCTTTTCCTGTCTCACGGTCGGCTGGTTCGGCTCAGCCCAGAACCCGCAGGTAGGTACGGAACTCTTAACCCTCTTTGAAAAGGAAGTCGCAAGCCAGATGGATGGCAACAACCCGTACGACATGGCAGTCAAGCTCTTTTTTAATAACCTTGAAGCCTGTGTCCTTCTCTTCTTAGGCGGGGCATCGTTTGGGATCCTCACGATCTTCATCATGAGCCTGAACGGGATCGTCATCGGGGCCATCATGGAGATCATCAGCAAGGACCATTCGGCCCTGTTCGTAGCAGCAGCCCTCGTCCCCCACGGGATCTTCGAGATCCCGGCGTTCATCCTCGCAGGGGCGCTCGGGATCCTCCTTGCCCAGTCGCTCATCGCGGAATGGTATGGCAGCGGCGATACTGCGGTTGCCGCACACGCGTATGCCCGGCTCTTCCTGGCATCAGTCCTTCCCCTCATTCTTACCGCGGCGCTGGTCGAGGCTTTTATTACGCCATTGGTCATACATTTAGTAGCTTAAAAGAGGGTTTTTTAAAAAAATGGACGATGACACTGGCACCCTGCCGCAAAAATCTGACTTTTCCGGCTGGTTCAACGATATCCTGTGGCGGGCAGAGATCATGGATGTCCGCTATCCCGTCAAGGGGCTTTACGTCTGGTACCCGTACGGGTTTGCGATCCGGAAGTTCGTGTATAACCGGCTCCGCAGTCTCCTTGACCGCGATCATGAAGAGACGCTCTTTCCCCTCCTGATTCCCGAACATGAGTTCATGAAGGAAGCAGAGCACATCAAGGGATTCGAGGAGGAGGTATACTGGGTCACCCATGGCGGCACGACACCGCTTGACGTGAAACTCGCCCTCCGGCCAACAAGCGAGACGGCCATCTACCCGATGTACGCGCTCTGGCTCCGCTCGCATGCCGATCTGCCGATGAAGTACTACCAGATCGTCAACACGTTCCGGTACGAGACCAAGCAGACCCGGCCACTCATCCGGCTCCGGGAGATCACCTCGTTCATGGAGTCCCACACGGTTCATGCAACCTGGGACGAGGCGGAGGCGCAGTGTGAGTACGAACTCGGCCTGACTAAAGAGTTCTACGATACGTTCTGCATCCCCATCACCATCTCGAAACGCCCCGACTGGGACAAGTTCCCCGGCGCGGATTACACGATCGCGGTGGACGCCATCATGCCCAATGGCAAGACCCTCCAGATTGGCACCGTTCACCATCTCGGCACCCATTTCTCCAAGACCTTCTCCATCACCTACGAGGACAAGGACGGGGTGCAGCAGCTCGCACACCAGACCTGCTACGGCATCTCGGAGCGCTCTATCGCTGCCCTCATCAGTATGCACGGGGATGACAAAGGGCTCATCCTCCCGCCCGCAGCAGCTCCCGTACAGGCAGTCATCGTCCCGATCACCATCGGAAAGCGCCACGACGATGTGCTCGCTGCTGCCCAAAAACTCGAAGCGGATCTCAAAAGCGCCGGGTTCAGGGTAAAGATGGACACCCGCGACATGCGCCCGGGGGCGAAGTACTACTGGTGGGAACTCCGCGGCGTCCCGCTCCGGCTCGAACTGGGGCCAAGAGACCTCGACGGCGGCAAGGTCATGGCCGTGAAGCGGACGGGCGAGAAGGTATCGCTCGAACTTGCAACGATCACGGACGGGGTCACCCGCACCCTTGGCGAGATAACGGATGCAATCCGAACAAAAGCCGAGGAGCACACGAAGTCCCATCTGGTCAGCGTGGATACCGTTCCGGCCCTTGAAGCGGCACTCAATGACGGGAAGGTTGCCGTGGTCCACTGGTGCCGCGAGCGGGCCTGCGGGGATGCTATCGAAGAGAAGGCGAACTCAAGCATCCTCGGCACGGAAGTCCGGTCGCCATATGTTTCGGACGGCGACGGAGCGTGTATCGTCTGCGGGAAACCGGGCAAGGCGACGCTGGTCGGAAGGACGTATTGAAGACTTCTTCCTTCCAACCCTTTTTTTGAAAAACCAGAAAGAAATAATAACATTGAAATATTTCCCCGAATAATTTCCTTATACACTAGGGAACAAACCATGGGAAAACTGAATGGCAATCATTTTCTGCTCATTATCGTTGCCATTAGCCTGATTGTCCTGTTTGTCCTGACCTTGCAGCTCCCACTATCCATTCATTTCGCAGATCGGATCGTCACATTCCCTTCCGAACTGGGCAACCAGCTGCAACATCCCGATGTTACGATCTGGTCTAAAAACGGCTATTTTGAAAATCCCCAGTTTAACTACGATGGAAACCGGATCATATATCTTGAAACGGACCACCGCGATTTCGAAAAAGCTAGTAGCGGCGGGCGACTCCCGCGGGGAGGAGAGAGCAATATCTGGATGATGAGCCCCGATGGAGGAAACAGAGAGCAGATCACGTCATCTGGTACCGTTGGGCGGGTTTTTGTGAGCCCGGCATCTGATTCAGTTGCATTCATCAATCATACGGAAGGGCGTTCCTCGAGCTGGATTATGAAAAATCCACAGTCTGTTCCGGAAAAAATTTCCGATCTTGCCCAAAATACCTACGTATCCTCATGGAGTCCCGATGGGGCGCATCTGGCCGTCACCGCCTCGGACAACAGCGATGGAATATCCTATTACTATTTCCTGAAACTGACCATGGAAAATCCGGCCCACAACTCCATCGTATATCCGAAACACGATCTCTATATCATTGGTGCAGATGGAAGTAACCCGAGACTTCTTGCCAATGTCACTCCGGGATATTTGGCATATATCACGGAAACGAGCTGGAGTCCGGACGGTAAATCAATTGCCGTTCCACTGTACGATCCAGCCGGTCCGGCTATCGGCATTATTGACGTAAAGAATGGAACGGTTTCCCGGATTACCGGGGT
>JBFYKS010000030.1:0-5855 GCA_041305785.1 Methanoregula sp.
ACCAGGGTCTCGCCTTGCAGCCTGCTTTTCAGTTCCATGCGTTTTGCCATGATATCTGCCGGTTAGCCTATCACCATGGAAAGTATTAAGGTGTTGTAAACCAGTTGGTATATCAGAGCCATAAATCCCCGTACACGGTATTTCGTGCCGTGGCCGGGTGTGGCAGGGAGGAACAATCGTGAAGATCTATGTACGTGAACGCCAGAAAGTCGGTGAGGGTGTCGAGTCGCCCAAGTACCGCATCATCGCAGTGACCGGGGGAGAGATCCAGATCCAGGCAACCCACTTCCGGAAGTTCGAAATCGAACAGATTGCAAAGGAAGTCGGTGCCGAAGTCGTTTTCATGAAGCCGGTAGCCGATGAGCACAAGAAGAAACACTAATTTTTTTTGGGCCATCAGACCAGGTCAGAAGGCGCATCGTTTCCGGAGAGCATCAGAGAAAAACCAGATATGACAGACCTTTGCAGTGATGACCTCTTTGATGCAGCCCTCCGTCTCCTGTTGCTCGAACGATCAATCGTTGTAACCTTTGATGCAGAAAGCACGGTCAGGATAAAACTGCCGATCACGCGACGGATGGCAGAGTTTTTGGGCATCCCCCACTACCTGGTGCTCCGGTCATTTGCCCGGATGGAAGAGGAGGAACTGGTGACAAAGGCTGAGCGGGCGGGGATCGTAACCACGCAGACCGGCAGCCGGAAGATGATCGGGCTGATGCGGGACAAGTACCGCAAGGAGACCGAAGGGATCCTTGGTTCGGTAATCTTTGAGGAACTGGTGAAAAGATCCACCTGATACCAGGGTACCATTGGCATTTTTAGTACCCTGGCGGGGTGCTTGACAACTCTGCTACCGATGCAGATTCCCTGGTGCTGGTCGTGAAACGCTCACTGGGATCACGGCAATTAACAACGTCTATTACCTTGCCAGTTCCAGTTGTGTATGCGAAACACGTATGGCCGCACTTTCCGTTGACATTCTTTGCGATGCCGCTGTCCGCATCCAGCTGCTGGAGCGGTCGATAACCATTGCATTTGCCGATAACACCGTTCGGATAAAATTCCCGACAACACGCAGGCTTGCGGAGTTTCTTGATGTCCCGCACTATTACGTGCTCCCCTATTTTGCCATGATGGAGCAGGAAGAACTGGTCACCCGTGCAGAGCGGGTGGGGATCCTCACAACAGCAAAAGGCAGCCGGAAGATGATCGAACTGATGCGGGAAAAATACGAAAACGAGGCCCGTGAGATCCTCGGCAGTGCGGTCTTTTCCGAGCTTTTGAAAAGATGCTGAATCAAAAAAAAACATCCTTATTTTCCAGATTTGTTTTTATAAAATAATTAACAAATGTGAAAAATCAACAATTTCTATTAAAGACCATTTGGTTACCAACTGCTAACCAAATGATGTTAACAAATACCAAAAAGAAACATTAAAAAAGTGCTGATATCTACCTTCATGCCGGTTAATTATGACGAAAAATGTGCATGTTGGATTCATCTCCATAATGTTTATCCTGCTGCTCCTTGCTGCCTGCTTTGCAGGCTGTACAGGTAGCACACAGGATCAGACAACCGCAACCACCGCCCCCACCGGTGTTGCCACCCCTGCTGCAACCAGCGGTGAGAAAGTCCAGGTCAAGGTCTTCCTTGCCGGAAGCCTGACCGGGCCGTTTGAGAAGATCAAGGCAAAGTTCGAGGAGAAATACCCGGGCACGGAAGTCCTGCTCGAACCGGCAGGAAGTGTTGAGTGCATAAAGAAAGTGACGGATAACAAGAAGCCGGCAGATGTCGTGGCATCGGCAGATTATGCACTCATCCCCCAGTACATGGTGCCCAATGATGCGGACTGGTACCTCACCTTTGCAAAGAACTCGATGGTCCTCACCTATGCGGACAAGAGCAAGTATGCCAGTGAGATCAACGCGGACAACTGGTATAAGATCCTTGCAAAGGACGATGTCCGGTGGGCATTCAGCGACCCGAACGCCGACCCCTGCGGGTACCGCACCCCGATGGTCATCAAGCTTGCAGAGAGCAAGTATGGGGACAACACCATCTTCAAGACCCTTGTTGAAGACCACAGCAAGATTACCGCGACAAAGACCGGTAATGTCTGGACGCTTGATGCAACCAATCCCTCACCGGATGGGACATCACTGACCATCCGGCCAAAGAGTGTTGAACTCGTCCAGATGGTCCAGGCTGGCGGAATCGACTATGCATGGGAGTACCACTCCGTTGCAGTCCAGAACAACCTGAAGTTTGTCGAACTTCCCGAGGAGATTGATCTGTCCGCAGTCAAGTACGCTGACAATTATAAGACCGTGCAGACGAAAGCCGTCAAAGGTAACGGGACAACCAACTATGTCGGTTCCCCGATTGTCTATGGAGTCACCGTTCCCAAGATTGCTGAACACCCTGACATGGGACTTGCATTTGTCGAGATGCTGATTGGTCCTGAGGGTCAGGCAATTCTCGCCGCTGACGGACAACCCCCGATTGTCCCGGCTGACGGCTTTGGCACGGTGCCCACATCGCTTGATTCTCTGGTGAACAAGCAGGCTTAACATTCACCTTTTTTTAACTATTCTGAACTACCACACTACAGGAAAATATTATGGAGATCTGTTACAAACCAATCGGGGTCATCCATTCCGGATTCACCGACCAGAAAACAACCCCCATCCAGAGCATCTTCAGCACCGCAGAGGGAACGCTTGAGATATTTCCGGAATATGCTGCCGGCTTAAAGGACCTTGAGGGTTTTTCTCACCTCATCCTGCTCTACCACTTCCACAATGCAGGTGGAATGATGCTCGTCCAGCGCCCGTTTGCTGATGTCAAATCGGAACGCGGGATCTTTGCCATCCGTCACTTCGCCCGGCCCAACCCGATCGGGCTCTCGATCGTCGACCTGATTGGAATTGAGGACAATATCCTCCGCGTCCGCGGAATAGACATTCTTGACAAAACCCCGCTCATTGATATCAAGCCTTATATCTACCAGTTCGACAACCGGTCAAACGTGCGGAGCGGCTGGGTGGACAAACGCGATTTAAACGGCATCAGGGATGCCGGTGCAACTCCGGAAGGGCTAAAAGATCACTGATACAATCCGGACAGGAGAAACGATGGCAGGCACCACAGGGAAACATCGCTGGCTGGAGATCACGGGAAATGCCGGCCGGCTCGACTGGTGCCTGATCGGGTTTGCCATCATCGGGGGCATGCTGGTGCTCCTTCCCCTCCTTGCCCTCCTCAACATCACCCTCGGTCAGCTTGCGGATATCCCGTACCTTCTCGCGGTCGCAACCCAGAAACAGGTGGTTGATTCGATCGTCCTGACCTTCGGCGCCGGACTCCTCGCAGTCATCATCCTCGCCATCTTTGGGACGCCCCTCTCGTATGTCCTCGCCCGCACGAACTCGCGCATCAACCAGGTTGTCGAGAGTCTTGTTGACCTCCCGCTGGTCCTTCCCCATACGGTCGCCGGCCTCATGGTCTATATCCTGTTCATGCAGCGGGGGTTGATCGGGGCCCCGCTCAAGGGCATGGGAATCGTTTTTGAAGATGCCTTCTGGGGGATCGTAGTTGCCATGGTCTTTGTGGCCATGCCGTTTTATATCAACACCGTCCGGGAGGGGTTCCAGAAAGTCCCGGTCCATTACGAGAATGTCGCCCGCACGCTGGGGGCAACCCGGTTCCAGGCATTCCTCTTCATTGTCCTCCCCAGTTCCGTGCGGCATATCTTCAATGGCTGTATCCTTGCATGGGGGCGGGCGATCAGCGAGTTTGCTGCAATCATCATGATCGCTTACTATCCCATGGTTATCTCAACGCTCATCTATTACCGGTTCACGACCGGCGGGATCAAGGAGAGCAGCGCGGTCGCGTTCGTGATGATCGTTGCCTGCTTTGTTGTCTTCCTTATCCTCCGGTCAGTTACCCGGTATATCGGGAGGTACGATGATAGAGTTTGACCAGGTCTCCATCGGGCTTGGCGACTTCCTGCTCGACAAGGTCTCCCTCTCCATCCGGAAAGGCGACTATTACTGCATCATGGGACCTTCAGGTGCAGGGAAGACCATCATCCTCGAAGCGATTGCAGGCCTTCTCGTCCCGGATAGCGGAAGGATCCTGCACAATGGAGAGGACGTGCGGGGCATTCCTCCCGAGAAACGCAGGATCGGGCTCGTGTACCAGGACTACTCCCTCTTTCCCCACATGACCGTTGAGAAGAACATCGCATTCGGTATGAGGATGCGTCACCTGCCAAAACCAGAGATAACCGAGCGGGTCCGGCAGCTGATGCACCAGTTCGGCATTGAGCACATTGCAACACGGGCTCCTCTTACCTTGAGCGGGGGGGAGCAACAACGCGTGGCAATCGCACGGGCGCTTGCCATCGAGCCCGAACTGCTCCTGCTGGACGAGCCGCTCTCGGCCCTTGATCCGGTCACCCGCGAACAGTTCATTGAAGAACTCCGCTCGCTCCACCGCGACCAGGGACTGACCATTGTCCATGTCACCCACGACCGTCGCGATCCGATAAGTCTTGGCACCCGGATGGCCATGATCATCGACGGTCGCCTGATCCAGGAAGACCGGGTAGGTACGATATTCTCTTCGCCACACGGGGAGCAGGTTGCCCGGTTTATCGGGTACGAGAATATCCTGAAAGGCACGGTGACCTCCAGTACAGAAGGGCTCTGCACCGTGGATATCGGGGGCAGCCGGGAGGTAGCCGTGGTGGCAGATGCAGGAAAAGGAGACCGCGTCGCCCTGTGCATCCGTGCCGATACCATCACGATGTTTAAAAACGACGGCAAAGAGACCAGTGCCCGCAACCAGTTCACCGGAACCATTATCCGGAAAAATGTCTCCGGCTCGCTTGCGACCATCACGGTCGACATCGGGGTTGAAATAACCGCACTGGTTACTGGAAAATCTGTTGAGGAGATGGCACTGGATGTCGGCACCCCAGTCTGTATCTCATTCAAAGCAACGGGTGTTCATATGATCCGGTATCCATAACCGTCCCCGGAATGCTGACCCCCATACCATGCTCTGCGTCATCCATCGTCTGGCAGCAGCACGAGGGCAAGATGAGCGGGATTATTCGTGCGACATCCGTCTAATCGGACGGTTTGGAGATACCGAATGAAAAAGGGTGGCTTGGACAGGTCGGGCACGGACTCAAGGGACTCTTGGTCAGATGGATAGACAGTTCGGTCTTCTGCCCCAGAGGAATTAGCCCACTACAACCAGTTGACAGATCCTGATATCGGGTCATGGTGAGCAGGGGATCAACCGTTTGAGAAAAAGGCAGGAACCAAAGGTAGGGAAGAGGACACGGAGGGGTCATCCAGTCAATAAATTTATCTGTTAGCCCTCGTAACAGTCAATGAGATGCGCTATGGCTGACCTGCTCACCGATTTGCTGATCTACATAGGAATCGGGATTATTACCTTTACCATCGGAATAATCCTCGGTTACCAGCTGCTTATCATGTATTACACGAAGCGTTTTGTAACCCTTGCCAAAGAATGCTCGGATACCGATTCGGTCATCCCGCTCGTGGATGAACTGGAAAAGGAGACCTGACGGAGGGAAAAAATGGTCGACGTTGTCAGTTACACCCTGATTGCCATTACCTGCTTCTGCTTCGGGCTGATCGTCAGCTTCCAGATTGCCCATATCCATTACTGCCGCAAGCTCACCCACCTGGTGCGGCGGTGCATCTCCACAAAAACCATAGCGCCGGTACTAGCTGAGTATGAGATGCTCAAACCCCGGTAACCCCATTTTTTTGAGCAGCGCTCCATTTTTTCAGATCCCGCATTCGCAACC
>JBFYKS010000031.1:0-5590 GCA_041305785.1 Methanoregula sp.
GTGTTGGAGATGTTTGTTTTCTCATCAAACGCCCGGGATGCAAGTCTCACCGCTGTTGCTGCATGCACCCTGCCGGCAAGAATGTCGGCATTGAAGCAGATGATGTGCGTATCATTATCCAAGGCGATGTCCCGGAGTTGATGAAGGAATGCAGCCCGGTTGGTGATCGTGCAGGATGCAGAACGGATATCAATGTCAGCGGGTGTGAACGACATGGTATCACCTGAAGTGTGAGAGCGTTGATTGTCCGGCCTTACCGGGCTCGTCCCTGCTCACCGGATCAGTCTTCTTTTTTGTATGCCCGGTTATCTCCCCGGTCACCCTCCCTGTCCCCTCGAGCTGAGAAAAGATCTGTTCGGCAATACCGCGGCCGATGATCCGGGTCACGGACACTATTCCTGCTTCACGGACCGCTTCAGGTGAGGTGATAGAATTGTTGAAGAGGCGGCGCGCCCGGACCCGCCCGATTCCCCGGAGTTTCACGAGCGGCAGCAGCTCCCGCCGGATCCCGTTCTTCATGCAGGTCTCGAAATCCCGGATCTGCTGGTGGAAGGCTGGTTGGAACATCCGCGAGAGCTCCGCGGTTGCGTGAAGCAGCCAGTTGACACTCTCGACCATGCCGAAGACGTCACCGGGGCCAACCGAATAGCGCTCGCAGATCTTTGCATCGGGCATCTCATCGGTCCAGTCAGTGAGGAGCATCGCCGTTTTTATCGCCCGGTAATACTCCTCACCCTCATCCTCATCTTCCGGTGGGGAAAGCCAGAGATCTTCTTCATGCTCATCGATCATCCGGTCGAGCTGGGGCCGGTCGGTATTCCGGACATAGAGCCGGGGCATATCCGGTGTGCTGCAGATGAGCTGGAGCAGACCGGTGTCGGCATACTCCTCTCTCTCCTTTAACGTGGAGACGATCATCGCCGCACTCCGGGGATCGATGTAGAGCCGGGAAACGAGCGAACCAAACGGGGTTGCCCCGATATGCTCGCCTACCTCCATCACCATCTCTGCGGTGATAAGGAATTTTAAAGCGGAGTCCACTGCCCGCTGCATGAGCCGGCCCTGGCGATGCTCATGGACATAGAAGCTCCGGTTCATGAACTCTGCAAGCTCGCCCCGGGTACTGGCAAATCCTGATGCAATAAGCGAGAGGACATGCGTGTACAGGGCCGTTGGTTCTGCGATTTTAGAGTGCACGTCCTCGGCGGGGGCATCGATATAATTATCGAAGAGCTCCTCAACCTGCCCCTGGTCTTTGGCGATGAGCACGGCCTCTCCATACGGGTCGAGCCGGGGACGTCCGGCCCGTCCTGCCATCTGGTGATACTCGCTTGCCGGGATTGGCTGCATCCCCTCTCCCGCGGTAAACCGGAGGTAGTCCCGGATGATTACCCGGCGGGCGGGGAGGTTCAAGCCTGCTGCAAGGGTGGGGGTTGAGGAGATGGACTTGATCAACCCTTTCCGGAACCCTTCCTCAACGATCTTCCGTTCATCCCGGCTTAAACCTGCATGGTGGAACGCGGATCCCTTCTCCACACAGGTGGCAAGGCTCCTGTCCATCTCGGTCTCTGCGGAGGCCATGAGCTTTTCGGCGAGGGCTTTAAGTTCCGGGTCCTCGCTCTTGATAGCCCCTGCAGCCCGCTTGGCAAATGCCTCGGCATTCCTTCGGGAGGAGACGAAGACAAGGCACTGCCCGCCCTCGGCAATCGTATCAAGGCAGAGATTGAGGTCCTCGTAGTTTTTCGATATCTGCTTTATCGCTCGTTCCCCCTCGCGGAAATGGATGCGGTCATTCCAGAAGACCCCCTGCCTGAGGTCGACCGGGCGCCAGGTACTGGTGACAAGTTCTGCATCGAGCCATCCGGCCAGCAGCCCGGAGTTGCCGATGGTTGCCGAGAGACCGATCACCTGCATCTCCGGGTTCCGGCACCGCAGCTTGGCGATCACCATCTCGAGTGTGGGTCCCCGGTTTTCAGAATCGATGAGATGGATCTCGTCAATGACGAGGAGCGTTATCTCGCTGATCCAGCGGGTGTTGTTCCGGAGGAGCGAGTCAACCTTCTCGCTTGTTGCAACAATGATATCGTTCCTGCCCAGGGTATCGTCGCGGCGGTCGAAGTCGCCGGTTGCGATTCCTACGCGGACTCCTTTATTGCCAAACTCATCGAACTTCTCGCTTGCGAGAGCCTTGAGCGGGACGATGTACAGGCACTTGCCACCCCCGGCAATCCGGGTGTGCATCGCCATCTCGGCAATGAGGGTCTTGCCGCTCGCCGTGGGGATTGCGACGAGTAAATTTTTTCCCTCGAGCATCCCCCGCTGCACGCACTCCGCCTGCGGAGGGTAGAGCTCGCCAATGCCTCCTGCAAGGTACCGTTCCCTGAGGTTCTGGGGGATGGGGAGTGTCTCAGTCAGCATGAAACTACCTGCCCGGGAACCCCTTTAATTCCACTCAAATTCGCTCTCATTGCAGTCCTTTTGGACAATACTAACCTTAAAACCGAATTATTCTCCACTGGAAATGAAGGAAAATGCATAAATATGAATTTGAGTTTTTGCTGATTTTTCCCCTCATCAGTAATAATAACTGATCATATCCTGCTTTGCCTCTTTCTTCTTCCGGTCAAGGAAGGCAAAGACGTTCTCGTGGGGTACGCCCTCGATGAGCATATCGACTGCTGCCCGTGCTGTCTTGAGCTGCTCGGGATACCCGATAAGGGCAACGGTCTTGCCAAAGACCGAGATCTCGACATCGGTCATATCCTCGATCTGCTCCCGGGCACGGCCGTCTTTTCCAATGATCCGTCCCCTGAGGCGGTCCAGCTGCCGGGGACCGTCAGCCATGGTATTGAGATCGATCACATCAAGGAGAAGGTCTTCGTCTTCTATCATCTCGAATGCCCGTTCGGGAGAGAACCCCCGGTTGATAGCATTGACGATCTCAACTGCTCTCAGGAGGGGTATGGTGTTCTCCTCGGCCCCTTCGATCTTCACCAGGCCTTCCTTGGAGTCAACCGTTATTGTGGTGTGCGTCTTTGTCTCGAGCTCTTTTTTGGTTGCGCCACCTTTCCCGATGAGCACACCGACCCTGCTTCCCGCAATTTTTACTTCCTGCATCATTTTTGTATTCACCTGGATTTTTTATGGACGTAGGGATTTTCCTGTCCTATTCATCGTTTTTTTCATACCATGAAGACGGGATTCATGGTTCTGCAGTATCGAGCCCGGTCACCGCATTGAAAATTTCCACATCATTCCTGATATCGCAGCGGTTTTTGAAGTACCGGTTGACGTTCCTGATATCCCGCATCAGGAACGGGAGGGCCCGGGGGTGATCACGGGTGACGGACTGGCCCATGTCTATGAGATATGGTTTGTCGCGGTATAATATATTGAACTCGCTCAAATCAGCATGTACCAGCTCGGCTTTCTTGTAAAGGGTATCGACAGTTTCCAAAATCTGCGTATAGGTTTTGGCTGGATCATCCAGTTCAACATTACGAAGCTGGGGATACGGGATCTCACCTTCCCCAAGGAAGGACATGATAAGGATGTTCCGGTCCCATACAAGGGGCTCGGGAACAGCAATCCCGGCATCCCGGGCCCGGACAAGGTTTGAGAACTCCTTTTTTGTCCAGGCAAAGATGAGCTCCTTTTTTGCCTTCTTGACATGGGAGAAGCGCCGGTCACCAACGATATATGAGCTCATCGTGGTGAAATTGGCCGTCCGTATCCGGTAGATCTTGATCGCCACGCCAACCCCGTCGCGCTCGGCATAAAAGACATTGGCCTCTTTTCCGGTGCTGATGGATCCCCCGAGAACCGAGAACCATTTCTTATGCACCAGTTTGTAGAGCGCGAGCAGGGTAACGTCATCGAAGACATCCTCCCGCACCTTGAGATCATTGGTATCTTTGATGCGGATCCCCATCTCCTCAAGGCGCTGGTCGAACCGGTCCAGTTTTTTATCAAAATTTTTCTCTGAACTCACAGGAGGGTCACCGGGTGCATTGTGGCGCTTACTGGATATATTCTCTTACCGGGGCCAAAATCTCGATGAGCGAATCACCGCAGGCCTTCTTGAGGTCCATGGGGTGGATCTCGGCCTTGCCGTATGCGGCCTCGAGGTCGGGATATGTTGCAAAACTCCGGTCACCCCCGAACTTCTCCGGCCGCCTTATAGTGATCCCGTTAAGGCGGGGGAAGATATGGTACTGGAAGATTTGGAGGATCGGGTTATCCGGAACCTCCGGCGGGCAGAATGCCTTCTGGCACTTCTTTTTGATCTCGTCCTCCGTGTCAGCCACCGAGATGTAGTTGCCTTGCGAAG
Source organism: Methanoregula sp. (assembly GCA_041305785.1). GTDB lineage: Archaea > Halobacteriota > Methanomicrobia > Methanomicrobiales > Methanospirillaceae > Methanoregula. Next base: position 4,331 of record JBFYKS010000031.1, read on the forward strand.
AGGACATCTTCTTCCCGTCAAGCCCGTTAAGGATGGGGGTGTGGATACAGACCGGCGCCCTGTACCCGAAGTTGACGAGGTGCTCCCGGGCGAGCATGTGGATCTTGCGCTGGTCGATCCCCCCGACGGCGGCGTCAGCGCCAAGAAGGGCGATATCTGCCATCTGCATGATGGGATAGATCATCTGGGAGACGGTCGGGTGGTCCATCTGCCTTCCGACCTCGTCCATACTGCGTGTGGCACGGTTCAGGGTGATCTCCTGGGAGAGCCGGAGTACCAGCAGTTCATAGTCCCGGTTGAGCTGGACATCCGATCCGAGAACATAGTTCACATTCTTTAATCCGAGCCCCTCGAAGCAGCGCTTGTTGTACTCGGCAAGTTCCCGGACTTTCTCCATCGTGCCTTTCCGGTTCAGGAAAGCATGGAGATCGGCAAGCAGCACGGTAACTTCAAAACCGGCAGCCTGCATGTCCACCAGTTTGTTTATGGTAACAAGGTGACCGAGATGGATCTCGCCACTCGGTTCGTACCCGGCATATACCCGTTTTTTGGGCTGTAAAAGCAGCGCCCGGAGGTCATCGTCCGTGACGACTTCGACTGTGTTGCGGGTAACACGTTCGTATGCGTCCATCAAAAATAATGGGTGATGATGGGAGTTAATGGTTATTCTGGATGGTGGTGAAGTTGAGGGCCGCGTTTGTCGCAGCAACGGATTTGGCCGCATCCGTCTCACCGCCCATCATCGCACGGATAGCATCGACATTCTCTACAACAACATCCGCTTCCTGGTGAATGGCCTGGAAGAAGCAGAGCTCGTTCTTGTTTGCGTAGAGTGATTCCTCGAAAATACAATTCTCCCAGAGGTCAGACCGCTGACGGCCCAGGTCCATGGCAAATTCCTTGAGCTCCGCGGTGCTCTTGAGTCCTGCCGTCTTCTTGATAAGACCGAGCCGGGGGTGAGCGTTGATGAGTTCGAGGACACGCTCTTTTGTGACCGGCTTTTTGGTGGTCATCTGGATTGCGTGCATGTGCATCATTGTTGTGGGAACGATCATTGCCATAGTCGTGATAGAAATATGGGGTAGAACGGTCAGTACATCGGGACCATGGTGACTTGGGACACTGACAGGATCGAGGACAACAGCGTCTATCGGTCCTTTTTTGATCTCACCAGGATCGGATCCGCGTCGTACCATGATTGCATGCACATGTGATACGCCAAACTCTTTATCGATTTCATGGATAATCCGGCAAAGTCCG
>JBFYKS010000032.1:0-9254 GCA_041305785.1 Methanoregula sp.
ATGACCGTTCGACCGGGTCTCCTACCTCACGCATATGGGACTTTGGGGATGGCACGAATTCCACGCTCAAGAACCCCGAACATGTCTATTCAGCACCCGGCAGCTACACGGTTTCCCTGACCGTTATCAATGATCTCGGCTCCGACACCAGAACATCGGCCGATTACATCCAGGTCTACGATCCGATTGTTCCTGTAGCTGCTCTCTCTGCCAACAAGACTTCGTGGTCAGCACCGGCAGCGATCCGGTTCTATGACCGTTCGACCGGGTTCCCGACAACGTGGCTCTGGGACTTTGGCGATGGCACGACTTCGACCGTGAAGAATCCGGAACACGTTTACTCTTCTGCCGGTACGTACACAGTCTCACTGCTCGTTACGAACAACCAGGGATCGGACACGAAGGTAGCGACGGATTATATCACGGTGAGCGATTCATCAGTCCCGGTCGCTGCACTCTCTGCAAACAAGACTGCGTGGTCGGCGCCGGCAGCCATCCGGTTCTATGACCGGTCGGCCGGCTTCCCGACATCGTGGAACTGGGACTTTGGCGACGGTACGACTTCGACGGTGAAGAATCCGGAGCACGTCTATGCCGCGACCGGGAATTATTCGGTGACGCTGACGGTGACGAATGATCTCGGTACCGATACCGCGACATCAGTGGAGTATATTCACGTTTACGATGCCGTTGCACCGGTCGCAGCGCTATCTGCGAACAAGACTGCGTGGTCAGCCCCGGCAGCAATTCGGTTCTATGACCGGTCAACCGGTTTCCCGACATCGTGGTCCTGGGATTTCGGCGATGGCACGACTTCGGACGTGAAAAATCCGGAGCATGTGTATGGCTCGGCCGGGACCTATTCGGTTACGCTGACGGTGACGAACGTTCAGGGATCGGACACGAAAATCGTAACGGATTACATCACGGTGAACGATGCCTCAGTCCCGGTAGCTGCGTTGTCTGCAAACAAGACTGCGTGGTCATCCCCGGCCCCGATCCGGTTCTACGACCGGTCAACCGGGTTCCCGACATCGTGGAACTGGGACTTTGGTGACGGAACGACATCGGATGTAAAGAACCCGGCGCATGAATATACAGCAGCCGGAACATACACGGTAACGCTGACGGTGACCAATGACCAGGGATCGGACACGATGGTAGCGTCGGATTATGTCACGGTATCCGATGCATCGGTGCCGGTCGCAGCATTGTCAGCGAACCGGACAACCGGCGTCTCCCCCGCAGCCATCCGGTTCTACGACCGTTCGACCGGCTTCCCGACAACGTGGAGCTGGGACTTTGGTGACGGTACGACTTCAGATGTGAAGAACCCCATCCACATCTATACCTCGGCTGGCAATTACACCATCAACCTGACCGTCACCAACGCGCTGGGAAGTTCCGCTGCCCAAAAGACCGGGTATATCCGAATCGCCCCGGTTGCAGTACCCCTTGAAGCGAACTTCACGGCCGACATGGTCTCGGGCCCTGTCCCGCTCGCTGTCACCTTCACGGACCAATCCACCGGCCCTGTTGCATCCTGGAACTGGAGTTTCGGCGACGATTCGTTCTCGGACAACCAGAGCCCGGGGCATCTATATTCTCTGCCCGGGAACTACACCGTCTCCCTTAGGGTTGCCGATATGTATGGTTCGCAGGACACGGCAACGCGGGCTGACTATATCCGGCCCGGCCCCCCGCAGTTTGTGATAATGACCTCCGCCAATGTCACGTACGGCCCTGCGCCCCTTGCCGTGCAGTTCACCGACATGACGCCGGGGGACCCGGACCAGTGGAACTGGAGTTTTGGTGATGGTGTGTTCTCCGATGAACAGAACCCCGTTCACACGTACCTGCTGCCCGGTAATTTCACCCTGAACCGGACCGTATCCAATGTTACTTCCGGCAACACCGCGGGCATAAGCCTGCCTGACTATATCTCCGTGACGGTTCCGGCGGTTTCCGCGAACTTCACGGCCGAACCGACTTCGGGTACGGCCCCGCTCGCTGTCAACTTCACCGACTTCTCGACCGGCTTGCCGGCATCCTGGAACTGGAGTTTCGGTGACGGGAACTTCTCGGCGATCCAGCACCCGTCGTACACCTTCCTCTCGCCCGGCAACTTCACCGTGAACCTGACCGTGGATGACGGGTATGGCGGAAACGACACGCTGAGCATGCCGGAGTATGTGCGGGTTACTGCACCCTTCGTGGTCTCGAACTTCACGGCCAACGCAACATCCGGGCAGGCGCCGTTTGCGGTCGCGTTCACGGACCTCTCGGAAGGATTCCCGACCGCATGGAACTGGAGTTTCGGCGACGGGACATTCTCCGGGGAACAACACCCGACCCACAACTACGTGCTTGCCAGCAACTACACGGTCTCGCTGGTAGCGTCGAATGCGTTTGCGTCGGACAACCGGACGGTTGCGGAGTATGTGAAGGTCGAGCCGGCGACTCCGGCGTTTGATGCCGAGATCATCCTCAACTCCCTGCCGGCCACCATGTTTCAGGGCGAGCATTACATTGTGGACATCAAGGTGAACAATACCGGTACCGAGACCTGGTATGCCGACCCGGCGAATGCCAACCTCGTGTACCTGCAGGGCCTTGGCGGTCCGTCCGGAGAAGCAGCGAAGTTCAACATCACGCACATCCCGATGATCTTCACAAACGAGACCGTTGCACCGGGAGAGAGTTACGACTTCTTCTTCTACGTGCAGGCACCGGACATCATCGGTAACTATACGCCGGAGTACCAGGTCGCGACTGCGGCCGGCGGGGTGTTCGGGCCGGTTGCGAACGCAACGGTGAATGTCATCGCAAACCCGTTCCACCCGGAGAAGCAGCCGGACGGTTCGAAGCTGTACACCACGACGTTCGGGAACACGAGTTCCGGCGTGACCGTGAGTGTTGTCGGGCCCCGGGTGTACATCGACAAGATCAAGGCATCGAGTTTCAACGACCCGCGGTTCCTGATCAACCCGACACTGAAGAGCGGGATTTTCGATCTTGAACTGAACGAGTCGTACTCGTATGCCGACATCACCCTCAGTTACAACCCGTCCGGCGTCTCGAATCCCTCTGAACTTGCCTTAGGATATTTCAACGAATCGACCGGCAATTACACGTTCATCCCGTCAACGGTCGACACCGCCAGCCACACCGTGACAACGCGGGTGACGCCCGGCGATAATATGATGAGCGGAAGGAGTATGGCCGTCCTTAACCGGGTCCAGTACTTCTCGCTTCCGGTCTATGCCCAGAACGAGATGGGGTATATCGACATCGGCCAAAACGACAACTGGACGATTTACCCGCCGGTGGATTCGTATGCGACCACGTACTTTGGCAATGGTGTGAATTATCCGCCTGGCAACTACACGATCCTCACCAGCGGGTCCTATACCAGTTATTATGTCCAGTACATCGGCTGTGTCAACTGGGTCACCGCCGACAGCAATCCCGACAACACGTACGGGTATTACGTGAACTTCAACAATCCTGTCGGTGGGCATAAGCAGGTCCAGAAACTCCGGGTATCGAGCGGGATTCTTAAGCTCGATCACAAAGGCGGCCCGATCTCGGTGTATCACAGCCATATCGTGAACGGGGTCTGCGGGTCGGTCGGGTACCGGATGTACTACGGCGACGGCCCGGTGTTCCGGGACGGGGAGTATGATTTCCGCAAAGAGCTCGACAACGACCAGTTCAATGCAACCGAACTTGGCTACGACCTTGCCGTTACCGCGTATCATGCAGCGGCCGGCTGCGTGCTCGGGCAGGCGGGGCATAAAGGCGGGTACCTCGACAGCGTCCATTCGGCGATTCCCGGGTGGAACGATTACATCAACGATGACGTGACGGAGTCACCAGCTTACCTGGTCGGCCACGTGGCATGTGCGATTGCATTTCCGGAGATTGCGCTGGCCCGGGACTTCACGGCGGATGTGCTGCGCGGGGATCTTCCGGGTGCTGCGCTGAATTCGTTAGGGTATTTGGGACCAGTCAAGACAATACTAAAAAATTCCGATATCATCCCAACATTCCTTCTAAAAAACAGTAAGAATGCGCAAGCCCCGACAAAACTGACGAAATATCTTGTTGATAATGGATTGATAGGTGCATCACATGATGAAGCGATTGGAACATTGGATAAGGTATTTGCCGGTTCCGCATCCCGATTGATTGATCCGACTAAAAATACTGCTGATGATCTCATCAACACAGCATTGAAAGGATTTGATCTCAAAAAAGTTCATTCGGTTGTCAATTCAGAGGGAAAGACAACTGTATTGACCAATGATGGTCTCGATCATATTATTGAACGTCATATTAAAGGAACTGATCTTGGTGATGGTATTACCATGACTTCATTCTGGCCGGTGGGGGAAACAGTAAGACCCGGTGTAACAACACCTAACGTCATGACGCAAGCAGATGTTGAACGGTTTACTGTGAGCTGTTTAAGGGAAGGATCTTCATCAATAGATCCAGTAAGTAAGAACTTGGTATACCGTTGGGCACCGAATGAATTTGGAATTGATTTAATGAATGTTTATGTCAAGCCCTCGACGGGGGAGATCCTTACTTCCTTCCCGGTTTCAGGATCTAATGTACTCAGGGTGTGGTAACCCCGTATGTCAGCCATCCATTTTTTTTTAAAAGTTGCACCCAGAGAACCATTTGTAGGTCTTGAAGAATTAAATATGCTTCTAGGCGGCCTCCGAATTGTTATTAATGATACCATTGTGACACAATATTCTGATGATGAGGAAGATCCTGGGTTCAGGGGAGGGCTTATCTATTATATTCTGTTGGGATGTTTGGGTTGTATCCCGAGATTATTCGCAGGTGAAAGATGTAAAATTGATCTCATAGACGGAGTTGGATATTTCATCTTCACCCCACAAGGCAATTTAACGTATGTTAAAAATTTTGATTTTGATCCAGATCGTGATCTGAGCGATTGTGTTATTCGTATTGTGAAAAATGGAAAGCAGATTGTTGTCTCCTGCGATTCGCAAAACCGGCGATATCCGGATTTTCCTTTGGGGTCTGTTGTACCCACAATGTTGCTGGCAAAGGAGATCATTAAAGTCAGCGAAGAGTTTCTCCGACATCTTGAATCCATGAAACAATCGCCCGATGAGTATATTGATAAATTCCGTGCATTGCTTGATGAAAAGAAAGATTATTTGAATGGCTATCTGAATTTCCATCCTGAAATTGAGATTTGAACACCCTCTTTAGTTAATTTTTCCCATATTTATGATCACTTTCCCGACAACGTGGAGCTGGGACTTTGGTGATGGTACGACATCGGATGTCAAGAACCCGGTCCACATCTATACAGCGGCTGGCAATTACACCATCAACCTGACCGTCACCAACGCGCTTGGCAGTTCCGCTGCCCAAAAGACCGGGTATATCCGGATCGCCCCGGTTGCAGTACCCCTTGATGCGAACTTCACCTCAGACCTGGCCTTCGGCCCGGCCCCGCTCGCTGTCAACTTCATGGATCTTTCCGAAGGATTCCCGACAGGCGCGGATCTGCCCTTTATTTCTGCAAAAACGATGCGAGATCCACAACCTGCGGCAGATCCTCGTTCTTCTGCCCGGCTTCCTTAAGCACGCTCTCCTCGACAAAGATCGGTATCTCTCCCCGGATGGCAAGGGCAATGCCATCGCTCGGGCGGCAATCGATGTATTCATCATGCCCGGCAGTTGAGAGGACGAGCTGGGCATAATACACCCCGTCTTCGATGCTGTCGATCTGGAGGAAGCGGAGCATGATGGCACATTTCCGGCACAGGTCGATAAAAAGATCGTGGGTGAACGGCCGGGGCAGCAGCTCGTGGTTCAGGGCGCTGTTGATCGAGACCGCCTCCCAGATCCCAATGAAGATGGGGAGCACGCGGTCGCTGCCGTCCGAGAGCACGATGAGCGGTACGGTTGTCGCATCGCTGACGGCCACAAATACCCCTTTCACCTCGCATTTCACCTGTGCCATACCGTGCACAGTGATTGCCGTTCTTATTGATAAGGGTTCAGGTGGATTTTGTCTGTTCCTCTTCGCACCTGCGGGCTTCCCGGCGCACGATGATGATGCTTGAGAGGATCCCAAGGGCGATGTTGAAGTAATAGAGGACGATCCTCCAGATGACAACGAAGATCCCGACAATGGAGGCCGGGATGAAGAGGGCGTACATTGACGTGGCCCCGACCTCGGCGATACCCGAACTGCCCGGTGTTAAGGGCATCATCATCAGGATGGCGAGGATGAGCTGGATCACAAAGGATTCGAGGATGAGCGGCGGCTGGCCGAGCCCGACCAGGATCAGGGACGCGGTGATGATCTCGGAAACCCAGTAGAGCAGGGTGAAGAACATGCCCCATGCAAGCCCTCCCTTGGCAGTCCGGACAAACCGGATGGTTGCTCCCTGGAAGTTGTCGATCTCCTTGTCAGCCCGGGTCACGAGTGCCTCAACCCGTCCGCTCTCCCACTTTCGGGTCAGCCAGATTGCGCACCGTTTCACCACCCGTTTTACCACATCAGGCCGCCGGATGGCAAGGTAGAAGAGGAAGAGGCAGCCGACTACAAAGATCCAGGTGATAAAGACCATCGCCTCGGACACCGCGCCAAGGCTCTTCCACTGGTCGGTTAAGACGATCATCGAGAATGCGGCAAGCCCTGCAAGGGCGATCCCGTCCAGCACCCGCTCCATGATGACGATGGCAGTGGCGTCCCCGAGCGGCACATCCGCCTTGTAGAGCTCGTGGATCCGGACCGGTTCCCCGCCGGCCTGCGCCGGGGTGATGGCCGATGCAAGCAGGTTGGCAAAGATCAGGTTGAGGCTGTACCAAAACCCGATCCGGTACCCGAGCGAGCCGGACATCATTTTGACCCGCATTGCCCAGAAGCACATGGTCAGGACGTGGGTGAGGAAGGCGAGGAGAAGGAATACCGGGTTGATCTCCTGGAGGTAGGTGAGAGTGTTCTCGTTGATGGTCAGGGCAAGGATGATGATGAGGACAACTAAGGAGAACCCCACCGAGATGTAGATCCATTTCACCTGGGATTTGTCCATGTCCGATCCTTCCGGTTATTCTCCTTTCAGGTTATGGTCAATAGTATAACCGTTTTATCCTTGCCGGGTAACGACAAGACCTGAAAGCTCGCCCCGGTGTCCTGTCAATCCACCGTGAAGATCTCCCGGTGGGCATGGATGGTAAAGAGTCCTGCCCGGACACCGGCATCCAGCCAGCCGTGCCCATAACTGAAGTGTGCCAGGGCATCCTCCTTTCGCTTCATCTCAAGGAACCATCTCCCCTGGCAGGCACTGGCATCTGCTACCTGGAGGGTGCGGACTGCAAACAGGTATGCCGGCGTTGACGGGTCGGGTGCGCAGGTGACCGAAGCGCTCGCGGTGGTAAGCAGCCGTTCATACCGGCCGGACTTCTCGGTAAGTTTTCCGCTCACCGCTCCCGGAAGCCGCCCGCAGGGGCGGATGAACGGGCAGGGAGCAATTGGCATATCGGTAATCAGCGTGCCATACGCACACCCGAAGTGGAGCCACCCGAAGGCATAAAAAAATCCTGCAAGGGCATTGACCGGGTCGCCCCTTCCGGCAAAGGTCGTGCCATCGCTCTCATACGCCCGGGCCATTCCAAGCTGGTCTTTGGCGGCATCCCAGAGAGCAGTATCGGGCGGTACCGTGATCCGGGTCTTTTCCAGTGCAGCCGAGAGGAGGAGGCGCAGCTCTTCGATCTTCATAGCCCGGCAAACCTCTCCAGGTACTCCTTTTCCATGTCGTGCAGTCCGGCAGGCACGATGAGGATGTGGAGGGGGGCTCCGAACTCTGCTGGGAGCATCCGGTCTGCCGGCCCTGCCCGGACCACGGGAGCACCGGACCCTGCCCGGGCAATGCCGACATAGAGCGGGATTTCTGTCTCTCGGTCCTTTGCAATCTTTTCGATGATTGCGATCGCTTCGGGAATGGTCATGTACCGCTCGTTCTGGATATCGAGATAGACCAGTGTATGAAGGCGCTGGGCGAGATTGGCGGTGATGACATCGAACGGGGTTGTGGGGAACCAGTTCTTCTGCGGGAACGGGAGCGAGCAGGACTTCCCGAACCGGTAGTTCTGGAGACCCGAGAGGCCGCAGATGGCGCTCGATATGGATGCGGCATGGATGATGGCAGTCGGGATCCCCCGATCATCTGCCCGTATCCGGAGGTCAGCATGGGTGGTGGAGACCATGGGATCGCCTGCACAGAGGAAGACGACCTCCTTCTCCTGTGCAAGGGTTAAAATCTCGTCCGGGTGCTGCTCCACATCTTCCCGGAAGAGCGGGCGGACGGGCTTTTGGTAAAACTGTTCGAGCTCCTCAATTGAGGTCCCCATGAGCCGGGAGGTATAGCATTCGAGAAAGACGGCATCGGCCCGCTCGATGCACCGGAGCCCCTTGACCGAGATGTCCGTCTCATCAAAGAGGCCGAGCCCGACAAAGGTCAGCATGAGAGCCCCGGAAAAATTAAAAGATTCGGCATGCGCACATCCTCACGGCGTATACTGGGTGATGTAATCCACCAGCGCTTCAAGGACTTTATGGACATCATCAGGTCTCGTTGCGGCAATCGGGTAGATGGGTATCGCCTTATAAAGGTCCAGTTCCTTTCGGATCTTTCCTGCTGCCATGCTGCCGGCAAGATCGCTCTTGTTGGCAGCCACGATGAACGGGATCTTTCTTTTGGAAATCATCTCGATCAGGTAGCGGGCCCGGGGGAAGGTATCCGGTTTTGTGGCATCGATGATGAGAACAACGCCCATCGCATGCTTGAGGGCCGGGGGAATGAGCGGGTCGAACTCTCCCTGGCCGGGAGTGCCGTGCAGGCTGATATCAAAGTCCCGCCACCGGAGCCAGCCATAGTCCATGACCTCGGGGACCGGTTCGCGCTCCTGGCTGGTCCGGTCTTTCGGCCGGCTGCCCTCGGTAGCATTGGCCACAAACGTTGATTTGCCGGACTGTGCCGGCCCGGTCACGACAATCTTAGGGATATAGGGGACGATCCGGCTTTCGGATATGATGAACGGGACCGAGCGGGAGACCGATGCTTTCCACGAACTGTGGACGATGGTGAAGTAGGTGAAGTGGGGAATCGGACGGTCAGAGGACCGGACTGCCATGACAAGGTCAAAGTGAAAATCCCTGATGAACCGGTCGATGAGTTTCTTTCCCTCAAGAT
>JBFYKS010000033.1:0-4752 GCA_041305785.1 Methanoregula sp.
CATGGGTCCCCATCCACGGCCATGCTCCACAAAGGCGAGGGTCGACGAGACCCCGAGCGCCCGTGGCCCCATCGCAATCGAATCCAGAAGAGGGGTTAGGATTTCCTATAAAAAATCAAAAAAAATGATGGGGGCAAAATGCCCCCAAACCCCCGTTTGCGATGAACGGCCGCCGCCCCGCAGGACGCCCCGCGGCGGCTTCAATGAGCGATATTCCTGGTACGGTAATCTGTCCAGCTGTGCCTCATGAGGGGCGCCTCGCGGCGAGGATCTATCCCTTTGTCCAATACCCCTGATTTTCATCATTTGGGTTTGAACCGATATTGTTCATGTGCGTTTCACCAGAGCAGTAATTTCCTAAAATGGGAGGAGAGCCAAAAATTGTAAAACCCCAACGGGCACGGGTTCATGGACAATGCCCGGCACAATATATGATATCTGACGGATTTTGGGTTATTTCCTGTACTGTGCTGCGTTCTTCAGCGCCGGGTCATATCCCAGGCGGACATAGTCCTTGAGCATCCTCCGGGCCGAGAACTGGTGGGCAGTCGTGCGGATCGCCTCTTTCATCTTCTTCACCCACATGTGCGGGATACCATCACTCTCGACGGTATAATAGAGGGGGATAACCTCACGCTCAAGCAGTTCATAGAGCTGCCCGCAATCGCGCTCATTGCGGTCCGGGCCATGGTTGTTGTTCCCAAACGACCACCCGTTCATGCCATTGTAGGCCTCGATCCACCAGCCGTCCGGGATACTCATGTGCGGGACCCCGTTTAGCGATGCTTTCATCCCGCTCGTCCCGCAGGCTTCCATGGGGGGGACCGGGTTATTCAGCCAGACATCCACGCCATGAACAAGGTACTGCGCCATCTGTTCCCCGTAGTCCTCGACAAACGCGATCCTGCCGCCGAGATCCTGCTGGTGGGCATACTGGTAGATCCGCTGGACAAGACGTTTCCCGTCATCATCCGCAGGATGGGCTTTTCCGGCAAAGACTATCTGCACCGGCTGCCAGCGGTTGTTGACCATCTTTTTGAGCCGTTCGAGATCGGTAAAGATGAGATCTGCCCGCTTGTACGTGGAGAAACGCCGGGCAAACCCGATGGTTAAGGCATTCGGGTCAAGCAGGGCTCCGCCGGTAATCACATTGACCGGGTCGGTCCCTTCCCCCACCCATTTCCGCCGCTTGAACTCCCGGATGCGGTTGACCAGTTTTCTCTTGAGCTGGGTCTGGACCAGCCATAATTCATCATCCGGAATCTCGGAGATCATCTCCCAGATGAGCGGGCTGTCGTGCTGGTCAAGCCACCGCGGGCAGGATGGTGAGAAATACCGGTTGAGCAGGATCTCCATCTTGGGATCGAGCCATGTCGGTACATGCACCCCGTTGGTGATATGGGTGATGGGAACCTTATCCTCCGGCAGATCCGGCCAGAGCGGTTTCCACATAGCCCGGGCAACCTCCCCGTGTTTTTTGCTCACGCCGTTTCTGAACGTACTCATCTTTAAGGCAAACGCCGTCATGTTGAAGAGCCCGGGAGGATCGGTAGGAGATTCGCCCATCTTAAGGAAAGTGGCGCGATTGATTCCAAGAAGGGGATAGTAACTGCTGAAGTACTTGTCCATGTGCGCATGGGAGAACTTGTCATGGCCGGCAGGCACCGGGGTGTGCGTAGTAAAGAGCGTGGTGTCCCGTACGCGGCGGGAGGCCTCTTCAAAGCTGATCTTTTCGGAAACCTGTTCGCGGATCCGCTCAAGGAGCGCAAACGCGGGGTGGCCTTCGTTGAGGTGGATGATGGAAGGCCTTATGCCAAGGACATCGAGCACGTAACTCCCGCCAATCCCAAGTACGATCTCCTGCCGGAGACGCAGCTCGTTGTCCCCGGTATAGAGCCGGTACGAGATGAGGCGGTTAGCCGGATCGTTCTCCCGGATATCCGTATCCAGCAGGATTAAGGGGATGTTTCCCACGTCCACCCGCCAGACGGCAACATAGATGGGGGGATCGATGAACGGGATCTTTGCCACGAGCTGGTTGTCGTGGTTGTACATCACCCGTTTGATCGGGGCCGCATCCCGGTTCAGGAGCTCCCGGATATTCTCCTGCCAGCCGTCAGGGCCGATATGCTGGTGGAGGTATCCTTCGGAATACATGAAACCTACGGCAACGAGCGGGAGACCGAGATCGCTTGACTCCTTGAGGTGGTCCCCGGCAAGGAAACCGAGGCCCCCGGCATAGAACGGAAGGGAGTGCTGGAGCCCGTACTCGGCAGAGAAGTAAGCGATCGTGAGATCACGGTCATGCGTGTACCGGGTGGCAAACCAGCTGTTCTTGGCATCCAGCTCGTGCCGGAACCGGCTCATCACGATATCATAATGCCGGAGGTATTGGGGGTTGTGGGCAGCAGCAAGCAGGGTCTCTTCGGGAAGTTCATGCAGCATCCGTACCGGGTTATGGACACTCTCGCTCCATGCCGTAGGATTGAGCTGCTTGAAGACCAGTTTTACCGCAGGATTCCAGCTCCACCAGAGATTATAGGAGAGATCAACGAGCCCGGCGATCCGTTCCGGGACATGCGAGAACCCCTTTTTGCCCAAATCCGCCATAATTCCCACTCAGTAGTTGTGTAGTCGCACAACCTCCCATAAATACTATTGCATGGCACCGGATCCATTGCCACCAGAATTTTTTTTTAATCGGAGAATTTTTAACTCAGCAGAAGGATGATGCCGAAATGATTAATCTGCGGGATGCAGAAGGAAGAATCAGGTACTGCAGAATGGATGAAGCATACTGGACCGAAGAGTACGGGAAGATGAGCATCCCCACCCTCAATCCCACCCTTGTCGGGTTCAATGTCAATCTCGACCGTATCATTCCGGTCGATTCAGAACTTCTGGGTTTGCCGGGTTTTGGGAGTGACGATCTGTCTGAACTCCGGTCCCGCCTCATCCATTCCATGGAGCACTGCACCGCAGAGGAGTGGTTTGTCAGCGACACGGACCGGTATGACCGGTTTTTAGAGTTTTTTTCCGGGACCGGATCCCTTACCATGGGGGGGCAGGCTGGTATCGCCGCCCTCCACCTCAAAATGCTGGGTGTTCCGGAGGTAATCTGCCTTGCACCGGCTATCGGAAAGGACGCAGGAATGATTCTGGCACAGCATGGCGTCCATGTGCCCGGCAGGATATCCGGTGCCAGAGCAGAACCGGACACCGTCCATCTCGTCTTTGAATACCGGCCCGGCATGGTTCCCCTTGCAGTCGGGGCACAGCCGCGGAACAACCGGTTTATCGCATCTCCCAAAAAAACTGCAAAGAACACGCTCATGGACGAGGAGGCACTCCGGTTGCTCCTGCCGGAACTCTCTTCATGCACCCGCGCGTTCCTCTCCGGGTACCAGTATCTCCGCGACGAGGCTGAATTTGTCCGGGCAGCCGGCCAGATCCGGGCACTCAAAAGCAGAAACAGCAGGATGCGGGTCCATATCGAATGTGTTTCTGTCACTGATGCCCCGGTACTTCGCGGGCTCATGCACCACATCCTGCCGGCTGCTGACAGTGCCGGCATGAACGAACACGAGCTCGCACTCCTGTCGGGTACTGGCAGCAGCTCCACCCCTTCAGGGATGGTGCAGCGCATGCTCACCCTTGCCCGTGAGACCAGTCTTTCCCGCATCCACCTCCACACCTTCGGGTATTACCTGCTCGTGATACGAAAGGATCGCGCTGTAGTGGAGATATCGCGGGCAGCCCTGCTCTTTGCCGCACGGGTTGTGGCAGAAGCCGCCGGGGGAACGGGTACCGGCATATCAGCGCAGGGAATTGCAGCAGTCCGGGAAATTGCCGGATCGTTAGCACCGGGCCCGGCACCAGGCATTTTTGTTGACGGAGATTACCTGGTACTTGCCGTGCCGACCCTGATCGCACACGGCATACACCGGACCGTGGGGCTTGGCGATATCCTCTCCTCCACAGCCTTTGTTGCGGACCAGTGCTGATAAAAAAGCGCATACAACCTTAAACAGGGCCCGACGCAGCGGACGGCGATGATTCCTGGCACATGGCGCCATAATCGCCTCGCGAAGCAGAAATCTATATATATTTTTCATTAATTTTTTATTATTCCCTCCAATACATTTAAAAACCGGGTCTGCATTATGTAACAATGCTAGGCATGACCAGATCTGCAAATATGCTGGACAAACCCATGACATAAATTACGACAACGGCAGGATGCAGAGGCCGGATTGCCAGGCGGGAAGTGCGACACATGTGCGAGATTTGTCTGGGATTCGAGGTGCACCAGCCGTACCGGCTCAACCGTCATTTTGCTCCCGAGAAAAAATTAAAGAAAAAAGATCTTTTTGACCAGTACTTCGACACGCTGAACAAGGAGGTTCTCCTCCGGGTTGCCGACAAGTGCTACAACCCGGCAACCCGGATCATCTTAGAGAAACTTGACGAGGGATTCTCCTGCTCGTTCTCGATCTCCGGTATCTTGATCGAGCAGATGGAGAAGTGGAGTCCGGACACACTTGCACTCTTTTCCCAGGTGGCACAGCACCGCAACTGCGAGATCATCGGTCAGACGTATTACCACAGCATAGCCAGTTGTTTTGCTGATAAGTCTGAGTTCTGCGAGCAGGTGCGGCTTCATTCAGACCTGATGTACGACCGGTTTCGCGTGCGCCCAACCATCTTCGAGAACACCGAGTTCACGTTCAACAGCCAGATTGCAGAGACCAT
>JBFYKS010000034.1:0-4576 GCA_041305785.1 Methanoregula sp.
GACCCGGCGGAAAGTCTACGACCCCGAGGTGCCGCTCTTCCTGATTGCGTCTGCCATTGCCGGTGGCGTGAAGCAGCGGGGAGGAAAACTCTTCCGGATCTCGGTGGTCAGGATTGCCGGACACCGGTACCGGATCAAGTACACGTGCCGGGCCCGGGATGCACGGAGTGCCGCAGGACCGGCCGATCCTGCCCCGGCGCAGGACGGGCACCCGGGACCGGACGGGGAGAACGGCCATGCCTGAACCGGGATCTCCTCATGCAGATATTGCATCAGCCGTCAGGCTGCTGGCAGGCCCCGGGCAGGTTGTGGAGGTCCGGGCGCTGGCAACGGGCGCCGTGCACAGCGGGTCCTTCACGGACGTTTTGGCACTTGCGCGCTCCTGCGCGGTGCTGGGCGACGACCCCTCGGTGAACGGGATCTACGTGACCTTGAACGAGGTGAACCCGTCCCTGTTGTCCCGGCGGGCAAACCGGATCCGGATGCGCCTCTCCCGCAGTGATGCAACAACCGGTGACGCGGATATCCTGCGCCGGCGCTGGTTCCCGGTCGATATCGACCCGGTCCGGCCAAGCGGGATCTCCTCCACGGACGCGGAGCATGCGGCTGCCCTTGCAATGGCCGACGCGGTTGCCGCGTGGCTGGCGGAACTCGGGTTTCCGGAACCCGTACGGGCGGACTCGGGCAACGGAGCGCACCTGCTGTACCGGATCGACCTCCCCAATGATGCCGCATCGCTTGCGCTCGTGAAACGGGGGCTATCGGTGCTGGACGCAATCTTCTCGGACCGGTCGGTGACCGTGGATGCAGGAAACCACAATGCCGGCCGGATCTGGAAACTTTACGGCACGGTCTCCCGCAAGGGCGACAGCACGCCCGACCGTCCGCACCGGAGGAGCAAAATTCTCTCGGTACCGGAACGGCTGGAGATCGCGGGCCCGGATCTGCTGGAAAAACTGGGCATGGCCCTCCCCCCGTATGCCGATCTTCCGGCAGGCTCGAACGCGGGTACGCGGGTCCCGGACCTCTCCGTCTGGCTCCGGGAGCACAAGATTCCGGTAAGATCCGAGAAGTCCTACCTTGGCGGGAGGATCTATCTTTTGGAATCCTGCCCCTTCTCCTCTGCCCACCGGGACGGTGCATATGCGATCCAGTTTGCCAGCGGCGCCATCCATGCCGGCTGCCACCACGCCTCCTGCGGCGGGGGGAGGCAGCGCTGGAAGGAGCTGCGGGAGCGGTACGGGACGCCGGAGGAACGGCTGGATGCCGGCCGGCGTGAACGTGCAAGGGCAAAAGCTGCCGCAGAGCGGGACGGAACCGGGGTTCCGGATGCAAATAAACTGCCGGCAGGTTTACGCTACGGGCCTCCGGTGACGGAGGAATTTACCGGCGGCGGGCCGCACGAGTACCCCCTCACCGATGCCGGGAACGCCGAGCGGCTCATCGCCGGCTTTGGCGACCGGGTCCGGTACTGTGCGGCCTTCAATGCCTGGTACCTCTGGAACGGGCGGGTCTGGGTGCGGGACGATGCCGGAAGAATGCTCCTCATCGCAACCAGCGTTGCCCGGTCGATCCACCGGGAGGCAGCAGCAGCCCCGACCGCCGACCGCTCGCGGGCGCTCTCCCGCTGGGCCATCATCTCCGAGAGCCTCCATGCACGCAAGGCGATGATCGATTCTGCCGCCCCGCACATCCCAGTCCTTCCCGGCACGTTCGATGCCCGCCCGGATTTGTTCAACTGCCGGAACGGGACTCTGGAACTCCCGACGATGACCTTCCGCGAGCACCGGATGGAGGATATGCTCACGAAGATGGCATCGGTTACGTACGACCCAAAAGCCGATTGCCCGCAATGGCTCGCCCACCTTGACCTGATATTCGGGGGCGACGCGGACTATATCTCCGGCTTCCAGTCCATGTGCGGGTACACGCTGCTTGGCACCAACCCCCGGCAGGTGATGTTCATCCTCTATGGACGGGGCCGGAACGGGAAGTCCAAGACCATCGAGGTGCTGGCCCGGATCTTTTCTGACTATGCGGTCAACATCGCCGCCGACTCCCTGATGGCCCGGCGCTTCGAGAACGCCCGCTCGGATCTTGCCCGGCTTGCCGGGGCCCGGCTCGCCACGGTTGCCGAGGGGGCGGAGGGCGCAAAGATGGACGAGGCGGTCATCAAGCAGCTGACGGGAGAGTATGCCATCACGGTACGGAAACTCTACGAGAACGAGTTCGAGTTCACGCCGGTGGCAAAGATCTGGATGACCACCAACCACGAGCCGGTCATTCCCGGCACGGATGACGGCATCTGGCGCCGGATCTGGATGGTGCCGTTCTCCGTCCAGATCCCGGAGGAGAAGTGCGACCCGGACATTGCGGCAAAGCTCCTCGCGGAGTCGCCGGGCATCCTGAACTGGTGCCTTGCCGGGCTTGAACGGTATTATGCAAACGGAAGCCGGCTTGCGCAGCCCCGGAAGGTGTCGCAGGCAACAGCGAACCTGCGGACGGTGAGCGATACCGTGGGGTTGTTTCTGGCAACGGAGTGTGCATTTGAGGCCGGGGCGTCGTTATCGCGGTCCGCGTTCCGCGAGCTGTTCGAGAAGTGGTGCGGGGAGGAGGGGATCCACCGGGCACCGACCGGCCGGAAGATTGCCATGGCGCTCAAGGAGCGGGGCGTCAATGAAGGCATACGGGTCGGGAATGACCGGACCTGGGCAGGAATCCGGTGGAAGAACCAAGACGAGCGGGCGGCAAGCGGACAGAGCGGATCGTTCCAGGACGTGTTAACGTGAGTGCCCAAAACGGATGCCGGATAATTCCCCGGCACATCCGGCACTATGTACCCTTTTTCCGGGATCTCTTACGAGAAAATTGTACAGGAAAAAGATCCCGGAAAAGGCTGGCAATGTGCCGGAAGTGCCGGGCAGGGCAGCCGGGGGACCGGTCATCGCAGGCCGTTTGACGATTGAGCGGAACAAAAACGGGCACCGGACCGGGCAGGTACCGGAGATTTGGGGAGAGTGGGAGTTCCCGCTCCGGGCATACCTCCCGGGAGGTTTCAGGTTGACAATTGTCCCGCTGAGGGTACCATGAATCGTGCCCGGACGTTCCCGGCAATTGCAGACCAGGATGTACCGAACATCTGTGGGACTACACTCACGGTGATCGTCTCATTGGTCTGTGCAACCGGATTATTGGAGACATCGACCCCCGCGAGACGGATAGTATAGGTGCCGGGAACCCTCAGCCCCGTAACCTCGATCCCGAACTCCCAGAGCGAGTTCTGCGGTCTGCCGGCTGTTGAGAGCCGGGACAGGTTCACCTCATGCATGCCGGTACTGACTGTATGTCCTGCTGCATCGGTTATCGTGCAGATGATCCCCGCAATGCGGTTGTCAATGGTGAACCGGTAAGGGACAGCCGTAGGGGTAACGGTCGACGCGATCGGTTTCGTTGCGCCATAGAGGATGAACACCTTCCCTGCCGGGACGGTGATGCCGCTCGCGGGATCGAAGTCTACGGTCTTTTGCGTAGTCACATCGCTGGGATCGTACAGGTTCTCCCGGCTTGTGGCGCCCGGGGTGACGATCTCCGCCCGGTACAATACCAGCCGCCGGCTTGCCGGGAATGGGACCGGATTCCCGGGGAGGGTACGGAGCCCTTCGGAGGCATCGTTATACTTCATCACGGGTTCGCCGGTATCATAATGAAGGAACGTGGTGTTGGGGCTGTCCGCAAGGCCGTACTTCAGGATCCCGGCGAGCTCGACGCCGCTGGAAGTGCTCGCGCTGTTGATGTTGTAGATGAACATCGCATTGTCGGCTACTGCCGGCGTATCGATGAGGGTTCCCGGCCGGTCATTGACCACCTCAATCCCGTTGTTCGGGGTCCAGCGCCGGGGGGAAGCCCATGATACGCTTGCATTGTCGGGGTCGGTAAAATACCCGGGGAACCAGTCATAGTATACGTGGCGGTCATGGGTTATCGCGTATTGCGTGACAGCGTTCATGTTCGATGCCGGGCTGAATCGCCCGAGTGCGGTCCGGGTCAGCCCGAGCGTGATCGTTTCGTTCACGCTCTGCCCGGTAAAACTTCCGGAGAGCCCGGTGACACGGATCGTGTAGTTACCCGCAGTCAGGTCCGCGAGCGGTGCACCGGTGCTTTCTTTGTATGTCGTCTCAAAACCCTTCGTCACACCACCCTGGATCATACCAAGGTAATACCGGTTCGTTACGATCAGCTTGTTGGCCGGATCGGAAAGTCCGCCCGGCGATTCAACCAGGTCCGGCACCATGGCACCGTTGAGCCGGGTACAGTACCCGGTTAAGGTGCAGTAGCTCTGGTTCATCATGCTTGTGTTGGTGATGCCCGAGACCGGGTCGACATGGCTCCGGATGATCCGTACCAGGGGCCCGGTGGGGGTGTCGCCTTTGTACACTTCGATCCGGATATCGCCCGGATTTGTGACCGTGCCGGTGAATATCCCGTACACGTAGAAGTCGCGGAGTTCGGCAATGCGGGTTTCGTTCGCGCTGGGCTGGGTGATGCTGAGCTCTGCGGCTTGTGCCGGAAGGAGAAG
>JBFYKS010000035.1:0-3380 GCA_041305785.1 Methanoregula sp.
ACCGACAGGACCTTGGGGATCATCCCCTCCCCGATTGCCCCGGATTTCCGGAGATCCGAAGCCTCGTTTACGTTCAGCCTCCGGTACACCTTTGTCCGGTCCTTGTCCATGACACCGTCCACATCGGTCATGTTCACGAGCTTGTAAGCCCCAAGGGCGATGGCGATATCTCCTGCAGCCGTGTCGGCATTGATGTTCAGGTGCCCCCCGTGCCGGTCGATGGCGATGGGGGCAACCACCGGGATATACTGGTTGTCAAGCAGGGTGTTCAGAAGCGCCGGATCGATCTGTTCGATCTCGCCAACATGCCCGAGATCCACCTCCTGCTGGACACCCCCCACCTCGATCTTCTGCCTCTCCATCTTCCGTGCGATGATGAGATTCCCGTCACTGCCCGAGAGCCCGACACCCCGGGCGCCGCATTTGGCGATAAGGGAGACGATCCCCGCATTGATCTTCCCGACAAGGACCATCTGGGCGATCTCGAGGGTCTCCTGGTCGGTGACCCGGAGGCCCCCGACAAAGACCGACTCCTTGCCCATCTGCTTCATCTTGTCGCTGATCTCGGGGCCGCCGCCATGGACGAGGACGACGCGGATCCCCACGTAATGCAGGAGCACCGCGTCCCGGATGGCATTTTCAAGGACAACGGGGTCCACCATCGCGTGGCCTCCGAGCTTGATCACGATCGTTTTGCCATGGAACTGCTGGATGTACGGCAGTGCCTCCATCAGGACGTCTTCGCGCTTCATGTTGTGTACTTCCCGTTGATCTCCACGTACTTCTCGGTGAGGTCGCAGCCCCAGGCTGTCGCCTCCGCCTTTCCTTGTGCAAGGTTGAGGATGAAGATTACCCGTTTGCCGCCCATCGCCTTCTTGGCTGCTGCAAGGTCGGCCATGATCTCGCCGTTTTTGACAAGCGGGTACTTCTTCTTCCCGTCACTGATGTCAAGCGATACGGCATTGGGATCGAACTTCACGCCCGCCCGTCCTGCTGCCGCCACGACCCGGCCCCAGTTGGGATCCTCGCCGTATACAGCGCTTTTCACGAGCGGCGACTCAATGACCGTGCGGGCAACTTTTTCGGCGTCGTCTTCCTTCTTTGCCCCGTTGACGACAATCTCCAGCAGCTTGCTTGCCCCCTCGCCGTCAGCAGCGATCTGCATGGCGAGCGAGCGGCAGCATTCTTCGAGCGCTGCAGAGAATTCTGCGGGTTTGACCGTCCCCGCCGCTCCTGTCGCCGTGCAGAGCGCGATATCGTTCGTGCTCGTATCGCCATCGACAACAACACGGTTGAACGAGCGCCGGGTGGCAAGTTTCAGGGCATCGGAGAGGGCCTTTGCCCCGATCTCCGCATCGGTGTAGATGAACGCGAGCATGGTGCCCATGTTCGGGGCGATCATGCCGCTGCCCTTGGTGATGCCGGCGACAACAAAGTCCTCCCGCTTAACGAGCGCGTGCTTCTGGACCAGATCGGTGGTCATGATCGCCTTTGCCGCTGCCACTTCCGCTGCCGGGGAGCGGCTGAGCTTTGGTGCAACCTCGCTGCACTGCCGTTTTATGAGCGGGAGGTCAAGGTACCGGCCGATAACCCCGGTGCTCGCCACGCCCACGCGGGAGGGTTTTACCCCCAGGGCATCACCGGCAATTTCGGTCATGGCAACCGCATCGGTATAGCCCTGCTTACCGGTGTATGCGTTGGCGCACCCGCTGTTGACGATGACCGCCTCGAGTTTTCCCGCCTTTACCTGCTTTCGCATCAGCTCGATCGGGGCTGCCTTCACGAGATTTTCCGTAAAGACTCCTGCTGCCGTGCCCTCTGCCGTTATCAGGGCAAGACCGAACTTTCCCTCTTTGATTCCCCAGGCTTTGACGCCCTCAACTGCACAGATACTTTGGTAGTTCATTCATTCACCTGCCCCGTTCTTCTCAGAATAGGATGCTCCGATTGCATTGATGATATCCGCCCGCGTGATGATTCCGACAATCGTCTTGCCCCTCAGGACGGGCAGGCGGGTGATGCCCTCCCTGAGCATGAGCGCCGCGGCAGCCTCAACCTCCATATCCTCCGCAGCAGAGACGACCCGGTGGGTCATGATCTTCTTTACCGGCATATCCCCTATGTTGGTGAGGGCATGCTTGGTCTTCTCCCAGTTGATGAACTCCCGGATCGGGATCTCGATTATCTCGAACGGTGAGGGGAGCCAGAGGTCATCGGAGATCCGCTCCGATTCGAGGAGGGCGATGAGATCCGATTCGGTCACCATCCCGACGAGTTCGCGGCCTTCCATCACGGGAAGCCCCCCGATGTGGTGCTTCCTGAAGAGGGAGACGGCGTCCCGCAGCGGGGTGTCTGACGGGCAGGTCACCGGCTCCTTTGTCATGGCGTCTGAAACAAGCATTGCAGTGACCTCAGGGGAGCACGCCGGCGCCGGTCAGGCCGTCCTGCTCGGTAAATCCGCACATCAGGTTCATGTTCTGGATCGCCTGGCCGCTTGCACCCTTGACAAGGTTGTCGATGGCGGAGACCGCCACGACCCGGGTTCCCTCGCTCTCGACCATGATATCGCAGAAGTTGCTCCCGCGGACTGCTGCAAGCATCGGTTTCTGGAGCCGGACAAAGTATTCATTCTTGTAATAGTCCTGGTAGAGTTTCTCCACTTCCTTCTGGCCAAGGGGTTCGTTTAAGAGGATATGGGCGGTTGTCAGGATGCCGCGGTTGACCGGCACAAGATGGGGAGTGAAGTAGACGCTGGCTTTCGAGCCAAGGCCTGCCATCTCCAGTTTCATCTCGGCAAGGTGCCGGTGGCTCGTCAGTTTGTACGGCCCCACGTTATCCCCTACATTGGGGTAATGGGTGGTGGCCGAGGGGTTGTCACCGGCGCCGCTGACGCCGGTCTTTGAGTCGTAGATGATGGTATGGGCATATTTTGCAAGCGGGGCTGCTGCAAGGGTTGCCCCCGTGGGAAAACAGCCGGGGTTGGACACGAACTTTGCATTGATGCAGTCCTTGCGGTGGAGCTCGGGGATGCCGTAGGGTGCGGCGAAGTAATCGGTATGGGGGACGCCGTACACCTTCTCAAAAATATCTTTTGGCAGCCGGTAGTCGGCACTTAAATCAACGACTTTGATCCCGCGGGAGAGGAGTTTTCCGGCATAGGTCATCGCTGCCGTGTGGGGCACAGCAAGGAATGCAACATCGGCATCGATAGCTTCCGTCTCCGGGTTGGTAAACACGAGGTCCGTGAACCCTTTTAAGTGGGGATGAACCTGATCAAGTTGCGTCCCGGCAAGCTTGCGGGAGGTTGCGCAGACAACTTCTGCCTTCGAGTGGTATGCAAGAAGGCGGATAAGTTCGCCACCGGCATAACCGGATGCCCC
>JBFYKS010000036.1:0-7029 GCA_041305785.1 Methanoregula sp.
GTGGGGGGGATAATGCTCCGTACCGTCATCATGCGTTCCCCTCAAACAGATGGACTCTGTTGAGGCATTTTCATGGGGAATCCTCATTCCAGATTTTTTCCCCTTGCGCCAACCCTGCCCCCCAAGAGAGCTTATGGCGTATACGATGCCGCCGTATTACCTACAGAGGACACTCCGACAAAATGATTTTACAAAACCGAAATAGAGGCCGCCGCGGGGTGCCCAAACGGGTGCGGCGGCAGGAATCCTGAAAGGGGTATGGAGGCATCAGCCCCCATGATCATTTCAAAGTATTTCCCATGAAAAACGGATTTTTGGAAGAATAGATTATGGGAGCATTCTGCCCCCATCAGGGTGAAAAAGGGTGACCCAAAAAAACAGGATTTCCCCTACTTCTTCAGCAGCCGCACAAGCAGCGCTTTCTGGGCATGGAGCCGGTTCTCTGCCTCGTCCCAGACAAGGCTCTGGCCACCTTCCATAACCTCATCGGTGATCTCCTCGCCCCGGTGGGCAGGGAGGCAGTGGAGCACGCGGGCATCAGGGGATGCGAGTTTCATCAAATCGGAATCCACCGTATAGTCCCCGAAGAGTTTCATCCGTTCATCCCGTTCATCCTCGTCGCCCATCGAGATCCAGGTATCGGTGACAATGACATGCGCATCCTTTACTGCCTTCTCCGGTTCCCGGAGAAGCGTCACCTTCCCGCCGAGATCCTTTGCCTTTTTCACATAATCGGCATCCGGCTCATATCCTTTGGGGGTTGAAACCGTCACATCAAGACCGGTGAGCACGGTAGAGAGGATCAGCGAGTTGCAGACATTGTTGCCGTCACCCACCCACGCAACCTTGAGATCCTGCGTTGAGCCGAAATGCTCCTGCATGGTCATGATATCTGCAAGGAGCTGGCAGGGGTGCTCCATGTCCGAGAGCCCGTTGATGACCGGAATGGTTGCATACCGGGCAAACTCCGCTATCGTACTGTGCTTGTATGCCCGGATCATCATGGCAGATACGTACCGGGAAGCTGCCCGTGCCGTATCACGGATCTCCTCCCCGCGCCAGATCTGCATATCGCGGGCATTCAAAAAGAGGGCATGACCCCCCAGTTCGTTCATCCCCACTTCGAACGAGATATGGGTCCGGGTCGAGGACTTCTCAAAGATCATGGCAAGAGTCCTGCCACTCAGGAGGGGGTGGGGAATGCCCTGGCTCTTCTGCTGCTTGAGCTCGCGGGCTACGGTGAGCAGGTCAGCAAGCTCCTCCTTGTTGATATCAAGTATGGATATGAAATCTTTCATCATAGCAATTCCTTCATATGCGCTATGCGCTGATCGAGCAGTTTCCGGGTGCCGATGTCCCGCCGGTACCGCACGTTGCCTTTGACCGAGGAGGCTGCCACCTCGGCATGGTGCTCTGCTTCCTCGAGGGTATCACCCATACCGACAAACGCGAGCGTCCGGGAGGTCAGGGAGACAAGGCTGCCCTCTCTCTCTTCGATGTTTGCATAATAGAGCAATGCACCGGGATGTTTTCCAACCGTTATCGTATCTCCTGGTACGGGCTTGTCGGGATAGCCTTCCGGAACAAGGTATTTACAGACGGTTGCTTTCCGGTCAAAGGTTACCGCTGCTGAACAGAGTGTCCCGTCAGCAATAGTGCAGGCAATCTCCCCGAGATCTGAGGAGAGAAGCGAGAGGACGTTCATTGCCTCCGGGTCGCCGAACCGGGCATTGTACTCGATCACTTTTGGACCTTTTGCCGTGTTCATGAACTGCCCGTACAGGATTCCCTTGTAGGGATGGCCTTCCTGTGCCATGGCAGCAACCGTTGCCATCATGATATCGAGCGCCTTTTTGTAATCCGCATCCTTAACAAACGGCATCCGGTGGTCGGGCATCGTATAGGAGCCCATTCCCCCGGTGTTGGGCCCGGTATCCCCATCAAATGCACGTTTGTGATCCTGGACAAGGGGCATGGGAACGAGACTTTTCCCGTCAACGAAAGCCTGGAGCGTGAACTCCTCACCCAGCAGGCGCTCCTCGATGACTGCTACCCCGTGAAGGGACCGGACATATTCGACAGCTCCCTTCCGGTCGACCTGCTCGCCCATGATCCGGACTCCCTTGCCCCCGGTGAGACCGATCGGTTTCACCACGAGATCGCCCTCGTGGTTCTCGATAAAGGCAACGGCATCTTCTGTATTGTCAAAGACCCGGTATTCCGGGCAGCCGGGGATGCGGTTCTTGTGCATCAGCTCGCGGCAGAACGCCTTGTCGGTCTCGAGCTGCGCTGCTGCGCGGGACGGGCCAACGCACGGGAAGCCTGCCGCCTCAAGGACATCGACAATTCCGGCTTCTAAGGGCGCCTCCGGCCCGATGACCGCGTAGTCGATACCGCATTCTTTTGCATATGCGAGAACCCGCCCGGTATCGGTCTCTTTATGGAGGAGCACGTCTTTTGCGATTTGTGTGATTCCCGGGTTGCGTTTTGCCATCACCGAGAAGACGTGAGTTTCTGGGTTGCGGGCAAGAGCGGCAGCTATCGCATGTTCCCTGCCGCCACCACCCACAACAAGTGCCTTCATAACCATCCTATTTCGCCTTCGGATTACAAAGTCCTTACTCTTTTTAAAAGATCGGAAACGGTCACGAGCGGCACGAGCCGGATCCCATGACCGGCAAGCATCGAACCGGCTCCCTGCTCCCGGTCAACAACCGTAACAACACAATCCACGATCGCCCCGGCCGCCCGCAGGGCATCGATCCCGTACAGGGCAGAACCACCGGAAGTGGTCACATCCTCGATGAGGAGGACCTTCCTGCCCCGGACATGACCGATGACGACATCCTTCTTGCCATGCCCCTTCTCAGAAGACCGTATGATCGCGTAGGGTTTTTTTGCAGCAAGGGACGTTGCAACCGCAAGGGAGACCCCCCCGACTGCGACGCCGGCGATAACGTCAAACTCCCGCAAGCCGCAGACCTCTGACGCGATCGCTGATAACAGGTCGGGATTGGTCACTGCGGTCTTCACATCGATATAATACGTGCTTTTCGCACCGGATGCTAACGTAAAATCCCCAAATTCGATGGCTTTGTACGTAATGAGCATGCCGGCAAGTGTTGTTGTCACCAGGGAACCTCCTTGACTTTGATGAGATAACCGAAAATGTTCATGGCCCGGTGCAGGACCGGGGTGAGGATGAGGATCACGATAAGGAGCGGGAGCGTGACGGTTGCAAACAGCCACGCCGGATCGAAGATGAGAAGGAGTACGAACGCGCCCAATACGAGATCGTACATGTCAGCAAGAGGCCATTTCGCCCCGCGTTCCTTGCCAAATCTCCGCTTGAAGAAGCTCTTCACCATGTCCCCGAGGAGTGCACCAATGGCAAGGAGCGTGATGGAGAGCAGGGTCTGCGGGGGTAAGAAGTCTAA
This sequence comes from Methanoregula sp., assembly GCA_041305785.1. Taxonomy (GTDB): domain Archaea; phylum Halobacteriota; class Methanomicrobia; order Methanomicrobiales; family Methanospirillaceae; genus Methanoregula. Next base: position 3,438 of record JBFYKS010000036.1, read on the forward strand.
ACCAAACCGGGCAGCAGACCAGATCTGCACAAGACCGATGAGGATGCCGGCAAGGATGCCGGCTAGGAGACCACGGATGGTCTTGCCATCGCCCAGCAGCCGCCTTCCGTCGGTATAGTTCCGGCCCAGATCCACCGGTAATCCGCCACCGCAGAGCGCTGCAACCGGGTTGGGAAGATACGCGGGGAGCATCACCCAGAATGCCGATAACACCAGAATTATAACGGGGTCAATACTAATAACAGAGCACTCCAATACCTCTAATAAAGAGCAGGCACCAACATTAAAGTTACTCTGAAAAGCGGGGAATTATTCTCGAAAGGCTGCAACGGGTGGACATCAATGCTGATTAAAAAGACACGGAGTCTTTGCCCGACTTGTAATACGGTCGTGGATGCAGAGATTTCAGAGGAAGACGGGAAGATCTGGCTGGACCGGACCTGTCCTGACCACGGATCGTCCCGGTACCTGTACTGGTCCGATGCACGTACCTATCACCGGTTTGAGGAGTATGATGCGGTCGGAAACGGGATTGGCAACCCCCAGGTCATCACAGAACCGGACACCTGCCCGGCAGCCTGCGGTCTCTGCAGCCACCACCATTCCCAGACCCTGCTGGCCAACATCGATGTCACCAACCGGTGCAACCTGAACTGTGATTTCTGTTTTGCCAATGCCCGGGCCTGCGGTTTTGTGTACGAGCCCTCTTTTGACGAGATCGTTGCAATGCTTAAGATGCTCCGCAACCAGAGACCGGTCCCTGCACCGGCAGTCCAGTTCTCAGGAGGGGAACCCACCATGCGGGAGGATCTTCCCGAGATCGTCCGCAAGGCAAAAGCCCTCGGATTTCCGCAGGTCCAGATTGCCACAAACGGGGTTCGGATCGCTCAGGATCCGGCCTATGCCCAGGAACTCAAGGATGCCGGAGTCAACACGGTCTACCTCCATTTCGACGGGGTGACCCAGGAAACCAACCCGATGCTCCGGATAAACGAGAAAGCGGTGGAGATCTTCGAGAAAGTAAAGCAGGGCGTGGTCCTGGTCCCCACCATCATCCGCGGCAGGAACGACCATGAACTGGGAGACATCATCCGCTTTGCAATCAGCCACAGTTCAGTCATCCGGGGGATCAACTTCCAGCCGATTGCGTTCACCGGTGCTGCCAGTGACGATGATATCCAGAAGTGCCGGGTCACCATCCCTGACCTGCTTGAGGGCATCGAGAACCAGATGGACGGTCTCCTCAAAAAAGATGATTTCTACCCGGTTCCTTGCGTCCTGCCCTTCTCGGATCTTGTTGAGGCATATACCGGCCGGCCGCAGGTCCGGTTCACGGCTCACCAGCACTGCGGGGCAGCTACCTATGTCTTTGTCCAGGAAGACGGGGTTGTCCCGGTCACCCGTATGGTCGATGTCGAAAGCCTCTTCGAATCCATCAGCCATATGGCTGATACGATCAGGAAAGGCGGCACCATCAACAAGTACAAGGCGCTCCTCGAAGGGGTCCGGGAGATGCATGATTCCGTCAAGAAGGGCAAGCAGGGTAACACAACAGAGTTCTGGAAGCTGATCAGCAAGTCCCTGATCGGCCAGAACTTCGAGGCCCTCAGGGAGTTTCACTGGAATGCTCTCTTCATCGGTACCATGCACTTCATGGACCGGTACAACTATGATCTCGGGCGTGTCCAGCGGTGCTGCATCCATTATGCAACCCCTGACGGCAGGCTCATCCCGTTCTGCACTTACAACAGCGGGCCGGTATACCGCGAGCAGGTCTGGAAGAAGTTTGCAAAAGATACGCCGGAAGAAAAATAACCGATCATTTTTCTCCCGCTGTTTTTCATGGCGATCGATTAGAGGGTCCTGCCGCATTCAAACCCCTGCTTGCGAGAGGATCCCGCCCCCCCGCAGGACGCCCGGGGGCGGTGTTCATCGCAATTTTCAATGGCAGTTGCCGTTGCTGCTCAGGGGAGGTGTGTTGACCGGCAACCACCCGTCAGCCTTAAAAAAAGGGAACCTGAAGCCCGGTCATCGGCCCCGGTCCGCGTCAGGACCGGTCTCCCCGATGACGCGTACCCACAGGAACCTGAGGCCCAGTGCCAGAACTTTCTGCGATACCGGAGACGGATCGGGATTCTTCCCGCGTGCCCTGACGGTGTAATGATAATATTCAGGGGTGACCACGTATCGTTTCTCATCAAGAAAACTCAAAATCGCGTCCCGTTTTCCCCCGGATATCCGGAGGATTTTGCCGTCCCACACCTTCAATCGGATATCATATTCCTCTTTTTTGGAATCATAGCGGATACCGGGAATAACCTGCCCGGTCTCAAACGTGCCGGCCGTATCCAGGCAGATCTCATAATCGGGTCTTTTCCTTGGAGCCATCGCGATCCCTCCTCATGTTTTTTCCCTGGCGGGAGTTGGTTGTTATTCTCCGTACCTACATAAAAAGGGAGTCCTGCCACCTTTCGGGCACACCCGCAGATCACAAAAACGGCAGATCGATTGCGGTGCCCTGCCGCATGGCGATCGCTGCAATGGCAAGGTCCTGGATGGCAAGTCCCGTGGAATCGAAGATGGTGATCCGGTCAGGACATTCCCGTCTCTTCTTCCCGATGACCACCTCCCCCAGCGTCCCGGCGATATCCTCCGGCCGGTAAACGTTCTGCTTAATGGGGACATTGACCTCTCCCGAATGGGTTGCCTGTGCCATGTCATCGACAAAGACCTGCGCACGGTTCAGCAGGGCCGGGTCCAGTTCCTCTTTTCCGGGCGCATCGGCACCAATGGCGTTGATGTGGGTTCCCTCGTGCACCCATTCACTCCGGATGATTGGGGTGCGGGACGGCGTGGTAGTAACGATTACGTCAGCATCGCATACCTTCTCCAGGCTCACGCTCGTGCAGTCGAAGCGGTCCATCAGGGCAATGAACCGGTCGGCATGCCGGGGATTCCGGCTCCAGATGAGGATCTTTTCGATCTCCAGCTCTGCTGCCGTTGCCCGGACCTGCGCTTCTGCCTGCCGGCCGGTACCGGCAATTCCGAGCGTAACCGTCTTTTTTGGCGCAAGATATTTCGCTGCCACGGCCCCCGCAGCGCCGGTGCGGATATCGGTAAGCCTTGTGGCATTCAGGACAGCGACCGGCCTGCCGGTGGCAATGTCAAGGATGATGGTGAGCGCCATCACGGTAGGGAGTCCTTTCTGTGGGTTTTCCGGGTGCACGTTGACGATCTTGACCCCGGCCATTTTCAGCGACGGGAGGTACGCGGGCATGGTGCGGAAATCCCCCCCGGGAAGGGTGATATAGACTTTCGGGGGCATCTGGACAAGCCCGTACCCGTGGTCGGCAAACGCGGATTCCACGGCCCGGTTCACCTCAGCCGGATCCAGGTCCCAGCCACTACCGGAGAAATACTGCATGAACGGGAATCGGCGCGGGGGGATTTAAAAGATTTCCCACTCGTTAAAAATTTACAAAAAATGTGCTCTGTAGAAATCTTAGTAATGTGATTAGATCGCCCCCCTTCTTGCCAGCCCTGCCCCCGCCCGAGGTCGCGGGCGCTTTGGATTCTGCAGCATTACCTGTCA
>JBFYKS010000037.1:0-5054 GCA_041305785.1 Methanoregula sp.
CATCGCGTCCTGTGCAACCATCACGTCCTGGATCACATCCGGCAGCGGGCCGTCATCACGGATGGAGCCTGCAAGCACGAAGGGGACGTTCTTCTTCACACACTCGTACCTGATACCTCCGGTGATGATACCGGTGTCAACGGCATTTTTTATGGATCCGGCCCGCAGGATCTCGCTGATGGCATAAATGTGGTGTTTGTGCCCGCCCATAACCGGATTGCCCGTAGAGATGTCCATCCCAAGCGAGGTCCCAAAGAGATTGTATTCAATATCGTGGGTTGCAAGGGCATTACCGGCAAAGAGGACATCAACATACCCTTTGTGAATCATGCCGGCAAGTGCCTTGTCGGCACCGGTATGGATGATAGCTGGTCCGCCGACAACCGCAATTTTGCCGCCTTTTTTCCGGATCTCGAGGATCTCCTTTGCAATATTTGCAATCAGGGTCTCGCTGGGGCGTTCGGAAGATACCGTACCGTGCATGAACTCGAACGTGCTCTGTTCCCGGGGCCGTGCCGGATAGATGACACTCACACCCTGTTCCCCTACAACGATGAGGTCACCTTTTTTGATCTTGCCGAGGGCGCGTGCCGTAGCAGTCTTCTGTATTGGATCAACAACAATGAGAAAATCCATCTCAATTGCCTGAACATCGATCCATTCTCCGCCATATTTCACCTGGGTCGGGTGATTGGAAGTGGTATAGAATCCCCTGGGAACATGACGATCTGCATCAGCCGCAACAAGGATGATGTCCTTCACTTCAACCGGTCGTGCACCAAGACGGTGGAGTTCGGATAAGATGGAATGCAGTTTTGCGCTGGTTGAGGCATTGATCCGGAGGCGGGCGTAACTCGGATCGGTCTTCTTTTTCCCGATATCAAAGACAAGGATCTCAAAGTTACCGCCCATATCCATGACACGGTCGAAGAGCTGGGTCATGATCCCGGAGTCGATGATATGACCTTTCAGCTCGATCTCCTGCGACTCTCCCATAGTAGCAAGATCTAGGGTGTGCACCTTAATATGCGTTCCTCAAAAACAAGGCAGGATTACCCGTATTTTGTTGGGATTGACACAAATTGAGACGTAACGGGCACAAAAAAAGTGTTTTCAATTGGGTAGAACCTACACGGATTCCAGAAACGAGATTGTCCGGGCAAGATCTTCTCTGGTGTTGACATTCAGGGCCAGGCGCGGTTCATCGAGCAGGAGCCGGAACTCATCCTGTTCCTGATCAATAACATTCCCGCAGAGGATGTTGAGGCCGGCAGGACAGGCAGACGTTTCTTCCACCACTTCCCGGTAGGGCATACCTCCCCGGCAGGATCTGACCAGCCGGGCCGGGACCCAGGTGGATAACGCATCCTTTCCGCAGTTCCGGTACGTATCAATTACGGATTTTATGATAGCCGGTGTGATGCAGGGAATGTCGGAAACGCTGACGATGATTGGGCCGGTCTCTTCCAGAACAGTGACTGCTCTCACCATGTCTTCAATAAACCCGTCACAGCGGGCGTTTACCAATGGAATTGCCTGTGCCCGGCACCAGTTCATGGTCATCGGGGTTCGTGGGGATGCCACCACCACCGGTTCGCAACCAGCCGAGCTGAACGCATCGATAACATAGTGGATCATCGGACGGCCGCACACGGAGATGAGGGGTTTTTCTCCCATTGCAAGGCGGCTCCCAGCGCCGCCAGCCATGATCAGCGCACGCATGTTGCCAGTGCCTCCAGAAGTTGTGAGTTCTCATCATGCGTTCTCACCGCGATGCGGATACTTGTCGGAAGGCCAAAGGAGGTGCAGTCCCGCACGAGAATATCTTTCTCTGCAAGGGCTTCACACAGGGGGCTGGCTTTGCGCCCGCATTCAACCAGCAGGTAATTGACCGATGATGGCGGGCAGGTGAGGCCAAGGTTGCTGATCGCAGAGACGAGCCGGTCACGTTCCCGCGCGATCGCATCCCGGGATTTTTCCAGTTCGTCGAGATGCAGCAATGCTTCCATGGCAAACGCTTCTGCAAACGCGTTCACGCTCCACGGGCACCGGGACGTCTCGATCTTCTCGACGAGATCAGGATCTCCAAATCCAAACCCAATCCGAAGACCGGGCACCGAGAACGTTTTTGTTAAGGAGTGGAGGACAAAGAGCCCCGGGTCACGGACACCGGCCAGGCTCTCGCGTGGATCGGAGAGGCCGATGAAGGCTTCATCGCAGAAGAGGAGGGCATCGTGACGTTTTGCCTGCTCGAGCCGGGCAAGGAGTTCGGTGCGGGACTGGAGAGTCCCGGTCGGGTTGTTGGGATTGCAGACAAAGCACACACCCGCGGCATTCGGATTGGTAGTGCGCTCTGCCCCGGCCAGCCTGGCTGAAAGTTCATATTCGCCAAACGTGGGAGGCTCAATAAAAAAGCTTGCCTTTTTTGCGGTACGCCCAAGCGTAACAGAACAGAATGCCCGGATGATCTCTACCGATCCGTTGCCCACACAGATTTCCTCAAAATCCCGGTCAAAGACCTGCGCTATCCTTGCTTTGAGTTCGCTGTAATTATCATCCGGATAAAATGAGAGGTCAGCCGGGTTTACGTGCCAGTCAATAGCCGGAGGGAACGGGTTGACACTCGCGCTGAAATCCAGCACGTTTTTGCGGGTTTTTTCCCGCTGCCGCTTTCCGGTACCCCCATGTACAACCCGCTTGGGAAAGTCAACAACCACCAAAATCCGCTCCGTTTCCAGAATACTTTATTTTACAGTCATAAATGCGTTGTGAGACGGGTTCCGTATTCAAAGAAGAAAGTTTATATAGGTCCGTGTTGTATTTTGTTTCATCTGGTTAAGTCAGACACAAGGGTTCTCTTTGTCTGACATATGTAAGACATAAGCCAGACATATGTCAGATTTGAGAGATACGATGATGCAACGAATCACGCTCCGGTTACCCGAACAGCAGATCAACCTCCTCCAGCAGCTGGTTGATTCAGGGGAGTATCCCAACATCTCCGAGGCTGTAAGGGCGGCGGTACGGGATCTTGTAGAAAAACGCGCCAGCCGTGTCCTGAAGGAAAGCGACCAGGTTTCATTCAAGGTTTGAGAGGGTAGAGAAATGCAGAGCATAATCAACGACGCTTTAAAAAACGCCGAGCTCGAAAAAGAAGTGAGCAAGGCAGGCAGTGCTACAGCAATGGAAGATGACTTTGTCGGACAGCCGAGGATTGTCATCATCGGTTGCGGGGGCGCTGGGAACAACACCGTGAACCGCATTCACCACATGGGCGTATCCGGTGCAGAAACGATTGCGATCAACACCGACAAGCAGCACCTGGACATGATCCAGGCCGACAAGCGCATCCTTATCGGGAAATCATTAACCAAGGGCCTTGGTGCCGGGGGTTACCCGGATGTCGGGAAACGAGCAGCCGAGATGGCCCGCCCGACCCTTGAAGCAATTCTTGAATCAGCAGACCTTGTCTTCATCACGGCAGGTATGGGAGGAGGAACCGGTACCGGCTCCGCGCCCGTTGTTGCCCAGATCGCAAAGGAACAGGGCGCCATTGTCGTAGGCATGGTCAGCTACCCGTTCCAGGTCGAGAAGGCTCGCCTGATCCGTGCCGAGGAAGGTCTTGAAGCCTTCGCCGCTGCCGCAGACTCCGTGATTGTCCTCGACAACAACCGGTTAAAGAACTTTGTACCGAACCTCCCGCTCGGCCAGGCGTTCTCCGTCATGGACCAGCTCATCGGCGAGACGGTAAAGGGTATCTCCGAGACCATCACCGAACCATCGCTCATCAACATCGACTACGCAGATGTCCGGGCCATCATGTCCAAGGGCGGCGTTGCAGTCATGCTCGTAGGCGAGAGCAAGCAGCAGAACAAGGCTGAGAGCGTTGTCCGCGAATGCCTCTCCAACCCGATGCTCGACATAGACTACCGTGGAGCAACCGGCAGCCTCATCCACATCACAGGCGGCACCGACCTTACCCTGCAGGATGCAGAAGAAGTTGCAACCTCGCTCACGTACGAGCTCGACCCCCATGCAGATGTCATCTGGGGCGCCCGCGTAAGGAGCGACATGGAAGGCAAGATCCGCGTCCTCGCGATCATGACCGGTGTCAAGAGCGCACAGATCCTCGGAACCCGCACGTCATACAAGACCATGGTCCAGGACCTTGACAACAAGCGCTCCAACCCAAAGGCAGTCGAGATGCCCGCACCACGGCGGAGCGGCAGGGACCAGCCAAGTGGCGGCGGCGTCCTTGAATGGGTCGGTTAATACCAGCAACCACGCACAATCAACAATCTCTGAAGTATCAAACAGGTAAGTAATCCGGGAACCATTGGTTTCATCCAATGACCAACAACCTTTTTCTTCAAAAAAAAATTCCTGGCCTCCGTTGCACCGGTTTCCCCTCGTCGTTCCGGCGAAACACTTAATAATTCACGGCTCCTTTAAAATATAGTACATTCGACCAATCCTTTGCTTGAGAGGATGGGGGCAATAATCCGGTCCACGGTTGTGCCCCGGTATCGGGAGTTGAACATCATGAACAGAGTGTTGACCAAAGGCTTCGGTTCGAAGTCTTGTAGTAACCTAGCGTCTTGTGCCTTTTCTGGTGTTTTTCATCCTGCATCCCGCATGCAGCATGATCCGGTGAGTTGTGAAAGAAGCCCTTTGGCCGGGCAAAATCTCCTTCACACAATACCTCACCGCCATGCTGCCTGCACCTTTTGCGAACGGAGAATCTGATGGGGAGTGGTAACGCATGTTGAACGATTTGATGGAAAAGAGAAAGAAAACCCTTGCAGAGTCTGAAGAACACAAAAACCGCCGCAACGATCTCAACGCCAATGCGAGCAAGTTCGCCCGCGAACGCAATACCTTAAACAACCAGACCCGCGAGTTTGTCGAGGAAGCGCAGAAGAACAAGGACCTCAGGGATAAATACAACCAGGAAGTCCTTGACATCAAGGCACAGCGCAACGACTTCAATGACAAACTCGCGGGTCTGGTTGTTTAAGGTATTGCGTTCGCGGGCGAACTTGCTCGCATTGGCG
>JBFYKS010000038.1:0-6064 GCA_041305785.1 Methanoregula sp.
GCCGGCATCACCTCATAGGGCATCAGGGCGCTCGAAGTGAAGAAGAGCGGCATCGAGATCATGGTGCTGAAAGCCGAGTACGAATCGTGATCTTCAAGATACAGCGCGATGGTGGTGGCAAAGGCGGAGATGAGGACCCCAAACAGGAAAAGGACGAGGTACGTGAGGAGGTACTGGACCGGGCTCATCAGGGTTGCACCGATGAGGAGCGCTATAATGAGGATGATGGTGGTCTGGATCAGGCCCCGGCCGGTGATGAAGAGGATTTTACCTACGAGGATACTGCTCCGTGGCGTAGGGAGTGCAAGGAACTTATTCAAAAACCCGAGGATCTTGTCGAACATCAAAAGGGCCCCGCCCGAGAGCCCGGCCGAGAGCATGGTCATCACAAGAATCCCGGGCGTGATGAAGTCGAGGTAATTGCCGGTGAACCGGACCGGCAGGGCGAGCCCTACAAAGATAAGCCATGCGGCGGGCATGATGAGCGCCGATACGACTGCCACCCGGCCACGGTACCATTTCAAAAAATCCCGTTTCATGTAGGTGAGAATCCCCTTCATTTCCGCCTCCGCAGCATAATCCGGAACTTCCCGTCTTCAAATCCGTGAGGCTCTTCCTGCTGGCCGACTGCCTGTAAAAATACATCGTCAAGCGTGGGTTCACGAAGCGACATCGCCCGGATCGTTGCACCCGTCCGGGCAAGCGAACCGGCAAGAACCGGCAGTGTTTCGCTCCCGTTCTCTGCCGTGAACGAAAGCTCGTCGCCGGTCCTCCCCACATAGGCAACCCCGTCAAGCGGCGGGGGAGCACATTCCCCGTCCACCCTCACCGTGATGACATCCTTCATCAGCCGCGCTTTGAGCTCTGAGGGGGACCCGAGAGCCGCGATCCTGCCCCTGCTGATGATCCCGACCCGGTCGCAGAACTGGTCGGCCTCGTCCATGTAATGCGTTGTGACAAAGATGGTCATGCCCTTTTTCCGGAGGTCACGGATATGCTCCCAGATCTTCTTGCGCGCTGCTACATCGAGACCGATGGTAGGCTCGTCCAAAAAGAGCACTTTGGGTTCATGGACAAGGGCCTGCGCCAGTTCGAGCCTCCGGCGCATTCCCCCTGAGTAGGTTTTGATCAGGTCATCGGCCCGGTCGGTAAGTTCCATGACCTCCAGCACCTCATCGACCCGGTCTTTTGCATCGGGAACACCATACAGATCCGCAAAGAACCGGACATTCTCCCGGCCGGTCAGCTTAATATCAACAGCCATGTCCTGCGGGACATAACTGATACATTTCCGGACCTCTTCAGCCTGGCTGATGATGTCATTGCCGCAGACCATGGCATTACCCCCGGTCGGGTGCAGCAGGGTGGTGAGCATCAGGACCGTTGTTGTCTTACCGGACCCGTTGGGCCCAAGAAGGGCAAAAATCTCGTTGTTGACCGAGAGCGTGAGGTCGTCAACAGCACAGAGCGTATCATAGAATTTTGTGAGGTTGCTCATTTCAATTGCATGCATAATCTATCTCTCCTCCTGCGACCGCAATCAGTGCCGGTGCTTTGCATGGACTTTTGCCATAAGATCCTTCATCGAATCGTTCCAGCCGGCCACGTCCCCGAAAGTTATTACGTCCACATCTCCACCCTGGTACTCCCCCCCGCTGATCTGGTCTTCCATCCATGATTCAATCTCGAGGTAATTCTTCTTAAGGTCATCGAGCACCTCCTCGTCTGCATCCCAGAGTCCCCGCTGCTCGGCCTCAAGGAGCCTGCGGGCAATCTCCTCAAGCGCATGGGGATTGTTCTCTTCAAAGAACTGCCGCATTTCGTCGTTGTTGACGAAGGTGTCGGCAATATCATCGAAGATCCAGTCATCCACCTCCTGCGTGGACGCTTCCCAGCCATAGACCCGGGTCACGCGTTTCATGATATCGGAGGCACCCTTGTACCCGTGCTCCTTCATGCCGTCGATCCACTTCGGGTTGAGAAGCTTGGTCCGGACCACACGGCGTATCTCGTCTGCAAGATCCCTAACCTCGATGTGTTCGGGTTCGCGGGTATCGCCATAATAGGGTTTGACTTGAGACCCGGAATAGTGCCGTGCTGCTGCGGTCATTCCCCCGTGGGCGCCGAAGTAGCAGCAGCACCCCAGGAGGTCATATTCATCGGACTGCACCTTGTTGAACGTGACCGAAACGGTCGAGAGGTTTGTTGCAAGCTGTTCTTGTGCAGCCTTTCCGGTGATGTCCTTGCCGTACGCGTACCCGTTCACGGCAACAAAGATATCGGCAAGGTCCTTTTCCTCCTTCCAAGCGCTGGCAAGGACGGCAAGGTTGACCCCGCTCGAATAGGTGCCGGGCTGGGATGAGAAGATCCGCAGCGTGGCATCCCGGAGGGACATGCCATCCTGTTCGATGGCAGCAAGGGAGTGCTTACGGACAAAGTTCTGTTCCGAAGGTTCGTTCAGGGTCGCAACTGCCATCACGGCCTCATCAAGCAGCTCGTAGCAGTTGGCAAAATTGTCCCGCAGGATCCCGGACGAGCGCACGGTGATGTCAATCCGGGGCCGGCCGAGTTTCTCAAGCGGGATGATGGCAAACGATTTCACCTGACCGTTGGGGAGCCAGACCGGTTCGACACCGAGCATGGCAAACATCTCGGCAAACATCTCCCCGTCAGAAGCCATAATATCGGCGGCCATCCAGTAGAACGCCACATTCTCGGGCAATTTTCCTTCTTCATCTTTGTACTTGGCAACCAGTGATTCGGCAAGGCGCTGGCCCACCCGCCAGGCTGCCCGTGTAGGTACCTGGTAGGGATCGAGTGAGAAAAAATTCCTTCCCGTGGGCAGAACATCCTCGTGACCACGGGTGATAAGACCGGATGCACCTGCCGGAATATACCCGCCATTGAACCCGTTGAAGAGGGAGTCCATCTCAAGAGAGGCATCTATCCGCTGGTTGATGCCGATAACCCGTTCGCGGATTGCATCGAACTCGCGGGCCAGATCCGAAGATAGTGCGCATGAAAAGACCGCATCACAGGATACCGATGGCTCCGTGAGAGCCAACCGGACAAACCGGCAGAGGTTCGCGTCAAGCTGTTCGAGCAGTGCACCATAGGATGCCTTGTGCAGATCCGAATATTTGTCCTGGTTTCTGAGCAGCTCAACAAGGTCAAGGCCCATCGCCTGCGCGATGATCCGGCGGGCTGATCGCTCCCCTGTATCGTACCGGATGATGGAGCTGATAAAATCCACCCTCTTCTCCCCCGCGGGCAGTTCCCCGAAGATGTGCATACCATCCTGGATCCGGGTGTTCCGGATTTTCGAGAGGGCCTCGTGTGCCTTTCCCACCACTTCAGCAAGCGGCAGGTCATGAGTGAGCCGCAGATCTTTATCGAGGTTGTTTGCTTTGATCGCATCGATGATCAGGTGCTGGAGCGCATGGGCCCGGGCGGGATCGATCTTCGCGGTCTCGTACTGGCTGAGGAGGGAATCGAGTTCCTCAAGACCCTCGTACAATCCGCTGCCGGTCATTACGGTTTGCATATGATCAACCAGCGTTGCATAGCTCCGCCGTTTGGCAAGCGTCCCTTCCGGGGGGTTGTCCGCATTGTAGATATAAAGATACGGAACCGTGCCGGCAGCAACATCCGGGAAGCAGTCCTGCGAGAGGCCAAGGCCCTTGCCCGGCAGGAACTCAAGGGTCCCGTGAGTACCAACATGGACGACAACATCGGCAGCAAAGATCTTCTGGATGTAATAGTACGTAGCAAGATACTGGTGGGGCGGCGGGCAGTCAGGGTCATGCAGGATCTTGCAGACGCTTCCGTCACACCGGGAACCGTAACATCCGCGCTTGGGCTGGACATGGACCGTGGCATTGCCATACGAAAGACCGGTGATAACGATCCGGTTGTCATAGACCATGCCCAATCCGGGGGGTTCCCCCCACATCTCGTTCATGCGTTTCTGAACAGCAGGGGGAAGGGAGGTAAAATAGGGCAGGTACGTGGCCATATCCATTTGGAGGAGGGCACCACCCTTTGCCACGATATCATCGACCGTTGTCCACCGGAACTCTGAGATCGCCTTCTTTCCCATAATCGTTTCAATGAGTTCCCTGCCATCGGCCGGGGGTGTGACTGAATACCCCCTATCTTTCATCCGCTGGAGAATCCTTGCCACGCTCTCGGTGGAATCAAGATGGGATGCTGACCCCACATTTGCCTCGACATTGGCGCACGGGTTATTGTTGAAGATGAAGGAGACCTTCCGTTCGCTGACCGGCTTCTTTGCAAGCATCACCCATGCTTTCACGCGGGCAGCGACATGATCGCACCGGTCCGGTACCGGCTCGCGGGGCTTCTCCCCATCCGGGCTGCTGCTGCTCGCACCGATAAAGACCGGCTCGATGACTCCCTCGAACTCCGGCATGGCAACAGCCCAGCCGGTATCGAGCGTGAGGCCGGTGGACTCTTGCCACTGGTCGATTGACTTGTACATCGAGATGACCGGGTGGAAGACCGGAATATTCAGCCGGGTGAGGAGATCCACACCGCACTCTGCCGCCGTCTTTCCCCGGTAATCATCGCCCCGGGATGTGCCAAGGAGGAACGGCACAAGCTTGATCAGGGCATCGATCCGGGGCTTTCCCTCCTTCACAAAATACTGGTCAATGACATACATCATTCCCTTTGCACCCACGTTCGGGTCGCGGATGGCGTACGTAAACGCGGGGATTACCCCCAGCCCCTGCGCCTCGAGGCTCTGGATCAACGCATCCTCAATTGCCGTGTTATCCGATGCCCAGGTCACCCGGGAGAATATCAGGCCAATGAGCGGCGCATCCTCAGGCAGAGACGGTTTGTACCACGAAAGGTAATCATCGATGTTGCTAAAAGCCGCAGATGCGGCAGGATGATAAATCCCCTCCCACGGGAGATCGAGTGGGGGGGATACTTCAGAAGACCCGCCAAGGAGCTCCCGTTCAATATACCGGAGGAGATTCTGGTAATTCTCCTCACCACTATTGACAACATAAGTCTGGCAGGTGGTGACAATCCGGGGAGAGACGGAGGAGTAAGCAAAGAACGACGGGTCATATCCAAGAGAGATAACCGGCACGGTCAGTCCAATCTCTTTGATCTCCTTATCGATTCGCTCCCAGAACAGGTCAGAAGTATGGTAAAGGAGGATGGCATCGGCAGCCCGCATCGAATTGAGCGCCTCGTCAACCTTCTCGGGCACCTCATCCAGCACACGGTTGGGATAGATCGTGAGCTCGACTCCGGTGGCTTCAGCTGCACGTTTCAGGATTGGGGAGTAGGAACCCCACATAATTGCAGTCAGTCTCATGGATTCTCCGGTTGACAGCAGGCCGTATTACGCAAGGGCAGGGGGGATGTTTTCCCCGTACATGCTCCCGTAAATTACCGGTCTGCCCGGCACAATGACCGGTTTTAATGATGTTTCCCTTTTAAATTAATAAAAGTATGAGTTTTCGTATTACAAAATTTGTACAAAACACAAATTGTATTACAAAATATTCACATAGTTACCTTTTGCAATATTTATTACGCTACGCAGGAACGTTTTGAACAATTACTTCTGGTCCGGTACAAGGTTACCCTTCACCGGGGATATTCTCCTCCGGCTCCGGACCGGTAAACCTTCCCGACAGGATGCTTAACAGATTATGAACGAAACAACCAGGAAACCCGGTTCAGCGCAGAATGTTCACCTCCTGTACGGTGAAGGGACAAAACGCCGTCTCCTGCTCATCGGGATCCTCGCATTCCTGCTCATAACCGCATCGATAATCTCTGCCGGAATCGGGACGGTCTCCATCCCGCCAACCGATACGCTCCTTGCAATCGGGGAGGGGGCCCGGAATGCAGTGATTGTTGTCGTACCTTCCCTCCAAGACATGATCACGATCACCCTGACGGCACCGGAGAACCCCCAGGCCGGATTAATCGTGAACAACTTCCGGCTCCCCCGGATCCTCCTTGCGATCCTGACAGGAATGAGCCTTGCTGTCGCGGGGACGGTCATGCAGGGGCTCCT
>JBFYKS010000039.1:0-3338 GCA_041305785.1 Methanoregula sp.
AGCCCGAACCCGACCACCGGCTCAATCGGGATCCGGAAGTTCATTGAGGATAACCTGCTCCGCGACAAAAGGGCTGTCATCGATGTCCTTGTCATGACCATGGGCTTCTCCCAGATCTCCCTCTCGGACCCCAATGACGGGACAAAGACCGATCCGGTGTACAACTTCTTCTGCGACCTTGACGTCCCCGTCCTCCAGACCATGTCCATGATCCGGTCCTACGAAACATGGTACAACGACAACGAAGGGCTCTCGGCCATGGAGATCTCGTCGATGGTTATCTGGCCGGAGTTCGATGCCCAGCTGATCGCGATCCCCCTCTCAACCACCGGTGAACATGACGGCAGGAAGAACCAGGCCATCCCTATCCCCCGGCGCCCGGAACGTATCGCTGATATGGCCCTGCGCTGGGCGGAGCTCAGACGGACGCCGGTGCAGGAGCGCAAAGTCGCACTCCTCCTGTACCAGTACACCGGCGAGATCGAGGCCCTCGGTGACGCCGGCGGGCTCGATACACCCCAGAGCGTGATAAAGATCTTAACACGGCTGAAGGATGAGGGGTACGTAGTAGACCACATTCCGGAGACCGGCAACGACCTGATACAGGAGATGATTGACGGGCTCACGAACGACACGCGGTACATTTCTGACGACCAGATGCGGCAGCGTGCAGCCGGGACGGTCAGTGCGGACCTGTACCGTCAGTGGTTCTCCCGGTTGCCCGAAAAGAACCGGAACAAGATTACAGAAGACTGGGGCGAGGCGCCCGGCACGCTCTTTGAGACCGGCGGCGAACTTTGCATCCCCGGCCTTGTCAACGGCAACATCTTCATTGGCATCCAGCCGCCCCGGGGGCTCTTTGAGAAGGTTGAGTCCCTGATCCACTCAACGGACATGGTCATGCCCCACCATTATGTCGCGTATTACCGGTGGATGAGGAACGTGTTCGGGGCGCAGGTTGTCGTCCACATGGGGACGCACGGCACCCTCGAATGGCTCCCGGGCAAGGGCAATGCCATGTCCGAGGAGTGCTACCCGGACCTGGTCTTCGAGGACATGCCCCATGTCTCTCCCTACATCATCAACGACCCCGGCGAGATGGTGGAGGTGAAACGGCGGAGCTGGGCTGCCGTGCTCGACCACCTGCCCCCCGCGATGATGCGAGCCGATGGCTATGGAGAGCTGGCCCAGCTGGACAGCATCCTGCAGGAATTCCTCCGGGCAAAGCGCGGGGGAGAGAAGCAGAAAGCAGGAGAACTTGCCGAAGAGATCCACGATATCGTGATCGCCCGCAACCTCACCAATGACCTGGGCCTTCCGGAGGGTGCCGGAAGCAGCGAAATTGCGGAGAATGCAGAGCGACTCTACGACTATATCTGCGAGGTACGGGACGCCATCATCAAGGACGGGCTCCACATCTTCGGCACGCCGCCCCAAAATGAACGGTTCACCGAGATGATCTATGCACTGACCCGGCTGGAGAACGGGAAAGTTCCGTCGCTCCGCGAGAGCATTGCCGCTGCGAGGGGTTTGTCCCTCCGGGAACTCATGGACAATCCCTCGGAATTTTCCACGCACCACAATATGACTTATGGTGCCCTCATCGACCGGATCGATGAACGGAGCCGGAACCTTATCGAAATAATGGCCGGGTGCGGGTATGACCGTGAAACAACGCTGGCAGCAATCCGGGAAGAGTTCGGCACTGCCGCACCGGATCTTGAGACCTGCGCCACATTCATCTGCGATGATCTCCGGGGCCGGCTCGACCTGACAACCGATGAGATCGCGAACATGATGCGGGGCCTTGCCGGCGGGTACATCCCGCCCGGCCCCTCCGGTGACCCAACGCGGGGCAATGCCCATCTCCTCCCGACCGGCAGGAACGCGTACTCCATCGACCCCGCATCCGTCCCCACGCGGGCTGCCTGGAAGACCGGCAAAACGCTCGCTGACCAGATGGTGGAACGGTACATCAAAGAGAAGGGCGAACACCCGCAGCGGGTCGGCATCGTTGTCTGGGCGACCGACACCATGCGGACCGGCGGGGACGACATCGCGTACCTCCTCTGGCTCATGGGCCTTAAACCCGTCTGGTCGGACCGTGGCGGGGCCGTGACCGGCCTTGAAGTCATCCCCGCACAGGAACTCGGGCGGCCGCGGATTGACGTGACCCTCCGGATCAGCGGCCTCTTCCGCGACACCTTCCCGGGCCTTGTCCACATGATCGACGAGGGCGTGGAGATGATCGCGACCCTTGACGAGTCCGGGGATGTCAACTACCTTGCAGCACACTTAAAACAGGACCTTCTGGAAAAGATGAAAGCCGGGATGCCCGAGCACGAGGCACGCGACCAGGCGCTCATCAGGATCTTCGGCGACCCGCCCGGCAACCACGGGTGCGGGGTGGGCGAGGTCGTGCACGCCTCGGCATGGAAGGACCGCAAAGACTTAGCCGATGTATACACGACATGGGGTGCCCATGCCTACGGCAGGAAACACCGCGGCGAGAAAGTTGCAGAACTCTTCCGCGAGCAGTTCGGACGGCTGGACGCGACGGTCAAGAACCGGGTATCGCGCGAGTTCGATATCCTGGATGTTGACGACGACTACCAGATCCTCGGCGGGATGAACGCGTGCGTCAAGGCGTACGGCGACAAGGACCCGGTCTGTGTCATCGGTGAGGCATCGGACCCAAAGAACATCAAAACGCGCCTCCTTGACGAGGAGGTCCGGTTCGTGTTCCGCAGCCGGATCCTCAACCCCCGCTGGATCGAGGGGCTCAAACCCCACGGATTCCGCGGCGTGCAGGAGATCATGAACACCATCGAGTACACCTTCGGTTGGGACGTCACGTCCGATGCCGTGGACGACTGGGAGTACCAGGCCTGCGCTGAACACTTCCTCTTTGACGAGGAGAACCGGCAGTGGATCGAGCAGAACAACCCGTATGCCCTCCACAGCATGGCCGGCCGGCTCTTAGAGGCGCACCAGCGCGGGTTCTGGGAGCCCGATGAAGAGACGATACAAAAATTACAGGAGATTTACCTTGAGAGCGAGGACTATTACGAGAGAACAGGAGAGGAGCAGCATGAGTAAACAGGTATACCTTATTGAAGAGACCATCCGTCGCCCTGCACGGCAGGTTGTGGTACGTGGCGTACACGACCGGCAGAAAAAGAGAAGAACAGAAGATCCGGGGGCGTGTACAGTATGACTGTCATCCTGACCGAAGGCCTTACCAAAAATTTTGGCAACCTCTGCGCAGTCGACAGCCTTGACCTCTCCATTTAGAAGGATATCTTCGGGCTTCTTGGCCCGAACGGCTCCGGCAAGAC
>JBFYKS010000040.1:0-11406 GCA_041305785.1 Methanoregula sp.
ATGCAGCGATCAAGCGGTTCCAGGAACAGGTCGAGATCGTCAACATCATGGAGAGCGAAGACCTCGGCGCAATCAAGGCGAAGATCAACGAGCTCAAGGCTAAAGACCCGGGCGCGTTCGCCGCAGATGCTATTGTCGTCGAAGTCAAGGAAGCAGCCGGCGGCGCAGAAGTCGCTGCTGCAGGTGCAAACCCCCAGTTCCTCGAAATCGAAAAGCGGCTCGACAAGATCGAGAAGAATATCGAGTTCGTGGATGCAGAGATTGCACAGCGTGTTGGACGAAAGATCGGTCGGGATATCGGTATCCTCTACGGCCTCATGGCAGGCGTAATCGTATTTATGATACTGTTGTTCCTGTACGCGAAACTGATGACAATGGTATAACGGAGGTGTAAACGAATATGTTCAGATTTGAAAAAGAACAGAGCGTCTGGGACTTCAACGGCACCATGATTGGTGGCCAGCCCGGCGAGTACCCGACCGTACTGGGTGCTTCTATCTTCTACAACAAGCACGAGTGCGTGCTTGATGACAAGACAGGAAAGATCGACAAGGCAAAGGCAGAGGCTCTCTGGAACCGCTGTCAGGTTCTCTCAGACTTAACCGGTGTTCCGCACTTCATCCAGATCATTGCGGAATACGGCGAAGCATTCGAGAGCTACTTCAGCTGGTTCGACTCGATCGACAACAAGACTGCATTCTTAATGGACTCGTCAGTCCCTGCAGCACTCGCCCATGCGTGCAAGTACGTGACTGACGTCGGTCTTGCAAAGCGTGCCATCTACAACTCGATCAACGGGTCGATCCTGCCCGAGAGCATCGAGGCACTCAAGAACAGTGACGTTGACGCAGCCATCGTCCTCGCATTCAACCCTGCCGACCCCTCGGTCGCAGGCCGCGAGAAGGTGCTCGTCGAAGGTGGCGTTGCGGGTCAGGCAAAAGGCATGCTCGAGATCGCAGAGTACTGCGGTATCAAGCGCCCGATCCTCGACACGGCAGCAACACCCCTCGGTCTTGGAAGCGGCGGCTCATACCGTGAGATCCTTGCCTGCAAGGCAATCCACGGCTACCCCACCGGTGGTGCATACCACAACATGACCGTCTCCTGGACCTGGCTCAAGCGCTGGAAGGGAACCTCAAAGACCCCCTCCGTACTTGCAGAAGGCTACAAGGGCAAGGATGTCCTGCTCGAGCAGATGTCCCACCACTACCTCGGCGGGATTGAAGGCGTCAAGCAGGCAGCATGGTCAGCACCCGATATCGGCTGCAACATGATTGCAAGCACCCTCGGTGCAGACCTTATCATGTACGGACCAATCGAGAACGTAGAAGCAATGATCACCGCACAGGCCTACACGGACATCACCGTCCTTGAGGCAACCCGCCAGCTCGGGATCGAGTGCAAGGCACCAAGCCACCCAATCTTCAAACTTATCTAAATCTTTTTTTATCCCAAAACCATCCAGAGAGCGGATGATTGTACCAGGGATTTTGTCATAGTCCTGCACCGGAATCAGCCAACCGATACATCGATCCTGCGAGAAATTTCGCTCCCCGGAAAGGTTCCATTCCTGAAACGCTGTCAGGATTTGAAAAAAAAGGATTATTCTTACTTCTGCACGTGGTTATCCGGGGCCGTTCGGGCACCCCGGGGGAAATTTACAATTCGCATGCTCTCGTCTGCCTCTTTCGAACGTCCGAGGTTGCGCAGGGCAATCGCCTTGTTGTACCAGACAAAGGAGTTGACGGAGTTGAAATCTATGGCCTTGTCGAAGAAGACGAGCGCCTCCTCGTTTCTCCCCAGTTCCCGGAGCGCGATGGCTTTTGCGGTCATGGCCCGGATATTCTTGGGGCTCCAGTCAAGGATCTGGTCGAAGAGGACGATAGCTTCCTCATGCCGGCCCAGCTCGTTTAGGCAATACCCCTTGTTGGCAAGAGCAAAGGTGTATTCCGGATCGATGGCAAGCGCTGCGTCAAAACAGACGATTGCCTCCTCGTACCGGCGGATCTTTCGCAGGGTATAGCCCTTCTCAAACCAGCAGGTGATGAGCTTGTTGTTGATGGTAAGTGCCGTATCATAGCAGGTAATGGCATCCTCGTGCCGTCCGAGATAATAATAGCACTTCCCCTTGTTCTCCAGGGCCTCGGTATTGTTCCGGTTGATCTTCAGCACCTGATCATACAGGGAGATCGCATCATCATAACGCCCCACCTTCATCTGGTGATGGGCCTTTTCCAGCAATGCAGGTACGTCCATGCCACTCATACTATCATAATCACAAGGGATGATAATACCTTTCCGGTAAAAAAAGGACGATTGTGGATTAATGGCGGAGCGAAATTACCCCGGCCTCAGCAATAAGCGCAAGCAGGACAATTATTGGCGGAAGTGATGCCTTTGTTGTGGGAACGGGCGTTGGAAGCGTTGTGGGTTCCAGAGTTCGGGTCGGGGTGGGCGACTCGGTTGTCGGCTCCGGTGTGGGAGAGGCAAGGACAATGGTCCGGATCGGAGTCGGGGTCCTCTTCTCCGGATAGAGCATGTACGAATCCCCTGAATTTACGGAAACGCGGGATGTTGTGGACTTCTCCAGGTATACTTCAAGAACCTGGTACGTGCTCGTCCCGCCAAGCGTCGATTTGTCGGCCTCTTCATTCGAGACGTAGACAAAATACGTGCCGGGATCGATCTGGTTCTGAATCCGGGATGTGTCCCACTTCATCGACCATGTCTGGTCACTGTTGAGATCCACGATGGTGAGATGCCCCTGGTCTGCCCACTGGCTGGTGTCGGTCAGCATGACACCGTTCGCCGCGAGGCCGGGGCCGGTCAGGAACAGGTACACGCGGTCGCCGACATACGAGATACCGTGAAGGTTTATCGTGTCGCCCAGTTCGGCCTCAATGTAAGCGTCAGCAGCCAGAGCAGGAGGGAAGATGAGGCAGAACAGACCACAGGCTATGAAAAGGAACCTGCATGCCGGGGGTAACGAGGGGTGGGAATAACCGTGCATTTTCATCACTTGATACAGAATAAACTGCCGAGAGGTTTATAGATTCGGGATCGATTCCGAACGATCCCTGGTCAGCTCTGTGATCAAAATCGGATCGCGATTAATCCGGATAACTTTTTTTCGCGAGCATGATCGCGATTACAGTTTCAAGATCGCGATCCGATTGCGAAATAAAAACCGGTGATCGATTTTGCGATCAAAATCGCTGACCGATTTTCATAAAAAAAACGCGATCCGATTTTACGCTCCGCCAGTAATCTTGGTCTCATAACCAGATTTTAATCGCGATCCGATTTGCAGATGAAAATCGCTGATCGATTTTGAGATCAAAATCGGGATCCGAACGTGAAATGAAAATCGATCACCGATGTTTCCGGAACGGTTTTTAATCGCGATTGTGATCGCGATGGGATTTTTTTAAATCAGGATCCGATAGCATACCATGTTCGTTTGAGATCATTCCTGTTTGTTTAGACCTCTCCGGGGGCTTTGACGTCTCCAATCACATCATGGACAGGACAGTTGAGGATAGGTGTGGATGGTCAACCCATGGCTGGTTGCAAACGCTTGCGATCATTTGTTACCCGGTTTCTCCAGAGAGAAATGCAAACGCTCCGTTTGTCTGTTTCTCTCTAAATGCCGATACATTATCAGACCCAGCCTCCACCCGCCCCCGGCATTCATCCCCGATCTACCGGTAAAATTGCCGGAATACCTGATAGTTCCCGCATGTTTATCCGCCAACAGTACGTATATGCATGATCAGACCATGGAGGAGTTGCTTCCCGGCATCATCTATTGCTTTGCCGCACTTTTCATCATCCTCGACCCGCTGCTGTCAGTCCCGGTCTTCTCGGTAATGACCCGGGGCCAGACCCCAAAAGAGATCCACAAACAGGCATTCATTGCCGTTGCAGTTGCAGGCGCCCTGATGTACCTGGTCCTGATCTTCAATACCACAATCTTTGCCATTCTCGGGTTGGATTTGCCCTCGGTCCAGATCGCTGGTGGCATCATCCTGCTCCTGCTCGGGATCCAGATGGCGCTCGGGATTGAATTCGGGCGCAGCAAAGAACAGGTCACCACTGCTGCCGGAGTGGTCATCGGTACGCCGCTCCTCTGCGGGCCCGGCACAATCACTACCGTGATGATCCTCTCCAAAGACTATGGTATTCTCATCCCGTTCATTGCCATCACCCTGGTGCTGGTCGCCACATGGCTTATCCTGTACTTTTCCGATACCATCCAGCGTGTACTCGGGGATGTGGTAACGGACATCATGGGTAAAGTGCTCGGGATGCTCGTCGCTGCCATCGCCGTAAAAATCCTTGCTTCAGGAATTATTGCGTATATCACAGTAGTCTGAAACGGCCAGACGCGTTCGCGGCTCCCCTAAAAAACCGGGTCGATCATGAATCCAGTTTTAACGACCAGACTTCCACCATATGATCGGGATGGTAGCGCATCTTGGCTTCACGAAGGCCGGCAACACCCAGGTCGCTCTCCCGGTTGATATAGGTAAAATCCGGGGCGAGAATGGCTGCCGTCTCGGTATTGATGGCTTTGTAGATCCCGTCACAGTCGGGAAGCCCCTTCTCGAAATGGACGAGCGCCGTATCAGCATTCAGGGGTTCAAAAAGGGCTATCGCACCGATCGCAGAATCGATCCGTATCACCAGTCCCTGTATGGGCAGCTCGTCAAAATGGTCCACGGCAAAAAAGACCGCATCTTTCTCGTGGGCAAGCACAAGATCTCCCTCACATCCTTTCCATTCGCACCACTGGATGAGGAACCGTTTGACCTCTTCCCGGTTGGCAGAGGTCATCGGCTCGACGTTGCTTGCGCAGTTATTCCGGAACTTGTTCACCTGCCGGCGGATATTGAGGTAGTTTTTGCCGGGAAGACGGGCAAGATCGGTTGCGCGGTAGACATACTCAAAGTGGTTCCGGTCAGGAATGAGATTGATCCCCGGGCTGACCTCACGCATCCATGCCGCGGTCTCCCTGTCGATAAGGACAAGGGGTTCATTGTCGCTGACTTCGGACGCGAGGCGGATTAGGGAGCGGAGGAGCGCCGGGTTGCGGGGTCCGATCGGGGCGCGGAAACGGGTTATCCCGTCAATGGTGCTTGCCAGGATGACATTCTTTTCCACGTATGCATACTGGTAGTGGGCAAAGTGGTTCCAGCAGACCATGTTGGTGAAGGTGTTATCGCTGTGTACCTGCGGGTACTGCGCGTACTGTTTTTCGAAAAAAACCCGGTCCGCAAGGGTCACCGGCCGGAAATGTTCCTGCATCAGCATAGGGAATCCTCCCGGAAAAGCAGGGGCACATGCCCGGTCATGGGGATAAAGCCGAGCGGCCGGTAAAACTCTTCGGTAGCCGGCTCTGCAACAAGACCGATCCAGCTGATACCTTCGTTCCTGCACCGGGTAACCAGTGCCTGCACAAGCTGTTTACCGACTCCGGACCCCCGGCAGGAAGGAAGCACAACGAGATCCTGGATATACGCATCAGAGACCCCGTCTGATATTACCCGTCCCATGCCAACCGCCCGGCCGCTCGTTTCGTGGATGGCAACCGCAAAGAGAAAACTTCCCCGGATCAACGCCGGAATCTCCGATTCGCGATACTCCTCCTTCCACCAGCCTCCGGCACGGTAAAGGTCGGCTATCTCGTGTTCATTCCACGACCTGACCAGCCGTATGGAAATATCAGTTCGCATGACAGGTTCCTTACTGCATAAGGGTTACACGCGGCGATCCTAATAATCCTGCGGGAAGGTAAAAGACCTGCGACTTTGCCAGAAAGAGACAGATGAACGAGAAGAGGGAAAATTACTATTCGTTCTTCTTCAGATGGCTGATCGCGGTATCCACGATTTCGCCCAGACCCTCGATATTCCAGCGTTCGGAATCGAGGACAAGATGGTAGATTTGGAGATCGTTGATGTCGATATCGTAATAAGAACGGTACCGCCCGGCCTCGCACGCTTCGCGTTCGAGCGTCAGCGCTTCGGCCGTCCGTTCATCCGTGACCGCATCGCGGGTGGCGATGCGTTTGATCCGGCAGCCGATCGGGGCATGGAGCCAGATCTTCAGATCCGCCTGCGGGACCATCCAGCCCGAGAGCCTGCCCTCAACGATGATGTTGTTCTGCGTTAAGGCAATCTCTTTTTGCCGGGCATCGATCATCTTGTCATACGATGGATCTTCCTCGGCGAGACGACCGAACGCGGCCAGTTCCATGTTGTGTTCCCGGGCAAGCTGACGGAAGACCTCACCTGCCGAGATCATGTCAAACCCGTGTCGCTCTGCAAGGTACCGTGAGAGTGAAGTCGTCCCGCTCCCGGGCAGACCACTCACGGTGATCCGCATCAGAGTCCCCCGATGTTTAAGGCTTTCCTGATGATCTGGGAGAGCGTTATCGAGCAGATCATGTACCAGAAGATCCAGGCCGGAATGATCCAGAGGGCCGGGTCATTGAGTGCCAGCGTACCGAAGTACGGCATCGTAATGGTGCTTGTGACCTGTTCGAGCCGGAACAGGAGCCAGAAGAAGATGGGCACCGTAATGATGAGGATATACGCCATGGGCTTGAACTGCTGCTGGGAGAGTTCGAGCTGCTCACGCATAACCTTGTCTTTCCGGGAGTCCAGTTTTTTGATCCGCTTTTCATCCTGTGAGAGCTGGGCTTCGCGGTATTCGGCCTGGAACTCCTTCATCCGTTCCTGCACCTCGGTCATCTTATCATAATCGATCGTGTATTTCTGGATGATTGATGAGTAAAGCCCGGTAAAGGCAGAAAGGATGATGATAAGGACATAAAAGGGGATGCCAAAGCCATCAACAACCGGTGCAAACGCGGTGTCGATACCCTCCCCGACTCCGTGCCGCAACCATTCGATGCTGTACGAGATCATCATGAGCATCATGAAGCCCATGGCTATCCACATACCATACTTGTCCCAGATTTTGCCAAGCTCCATGGATTCACCGGAGGACTTCTGCCAGATCCGCGCTGGAGCGTTCGAGCAGGAAGTCCGCGTTCGTTATCATTTTGATGGTGCAACCGGTCATCATCGCGTACGCCGCGGCGATTGAACGGTTGAACTGCTGGTGCTCTGCGATGGAACGCGAGCCTTCCTTGTCCCGGGCCCGGGTTTCATCCGTGAGCCTGCGCATCAGGATCTGGTCATCATCGGTCTCGACAAGGACAATGATATCCGGCATGATCTCGCGGAGCACCCATTCGGGGAGCCCCGCTAAGTAACCTTTGGGCGTCTTGACTGACGCGTGGGTATCGATCAGGACGTTGCCCGAAAGCTTTGCGATGGCCTGCCCGGCGCTCTGCTGCAGTTTTTTCTGCACGGCGCGGTCGAGCGTGCGCATCTGGTCCCGGTCCTGAACAATATTCTCGGCTTTTGCAACCTCGAACATGAACGAGCCGAAATTGATCGACTGATACTCGATACCCTGCTCTTTGAGCTTCTTCAATGCCTCGTTGACGACCGTCGTCTTGCCGACGCCCGGTACTCCGGTGATGATGACCTTTTTTCCTGCCATCCGTATTCCTTCCCTAACGGTTACTCTTTACCAAAGAACGTCCGCATGAACGGGTACATTTCCATGATCTGCTGGCTTGCGATCTCCTCGTAGAGCCGGTAGGTGATACTCACCGTTAAGAGAAGACCGGTCCCGCTCACGGCACCGACAACCCCAAAGAGGTTGGCAATGACACTGAGGACACCAATGAAGACACCACCGATGATGGTGACACGGGGAATGTACCGGTCGAGATACTTCTCGAGAACCTGCGGGTTCCGGCGGTAGCCAGGGATGGACATGCCTGACATCTGGATCTGACGGGCAACATCCTTGCTGTCAAGCCCGGCAGTCTTGATCCAGAAGAGCGCGAAGACCGCACCACCGACCACCATGATTGTCATATTGATTCCCAGACGTAAAAGCACCTCGCCTGGTCCATGGCCGAGATCGGAAAGCCACCACATCCAGTCGGACGGGCCGTTGATTGGTGCAAGGTAATACATGAGGCCGTTCAGGGGCGTGGATCCTTCGAATGTCCCAAGGATGGTAACCCCGATATTTGAGAGGAACATTCCCAGCATCTGGATATTTGCCAGGAGCACCATGACGAGGATCATGGGAAGGACGCTTGCATAGATCAGTTTGACCGGGAAGCGTGCCCGTGCCCCGCGCACCTGTGCATGCGCGAGCGGGATCTCGATCCTCGTGGATTCCACGTACACGATGATCAGGAAGATAGCAATGGTCGTGACAAAGGCGAGAAGATCCGTTCCGAAGTACTGTAGGAAATTTCCGCCATCTATGGCAATGGCAGCGAGTCGCGGGAAGAAACCGACCGGGTACTGGTCGGTGACGGGTACCCAGTTGATGAACCCGTTGATGAGCGCCTGCGAGATACCGGCAATGATAAAGAGACCAACACCGGATCCGATACCCCATTTGGTCACGACTTCGTCCATAAGGACGACGAGAACACCGCCGATACAGATCTGCAGGAAGATGACAAAGGAGACCGCAAACAGGTTGCCGCCAAAGAACTGGGTGGCAATTACCGGATCGGGTTGAAGGAACCCGCCGACAAGGTTGGGTGCAGCCTCGATGAGGATCATGACAATGATGAGGATCTTCTGGAGCCCCATGTACATGACCTGTCCGCGCGTCTCGCTGGTGTCGATATGGAGGATATCTGCACCCTTTAAGAGCTGGAGAACGATGGATGCAGTGACGATCGGCCCGATACCGAGATGAACGATCGAACCGCTTGCCCCGGCAAGAAGTGCGCGCCAGGCCTCAAACAGGTCCTGGGATGCAGCGGTGATGCCGAACAGCGGGATATTCGTCAGAACAAAATACAGAATTAATATGCCCAGAGTCCAGAGGAGTTTGTTTTTAAAATGAACATGTCCCTCGGGGCTCTTGACTGCGGGCATTGCCGCGAGCAGGGGTTCCATTCGATCCAGCAGGTTTCCCATTGTTTCACCAAAAATAACCTAAAGGGGGGGTTTACGCTCTATACAACGAGCGCTTTGCCACCCATTTTCTCGATCTTTGCTTTCGCATTCTCAGAGAAGCTTGAGGCGGAGATGTTTATCTTTTTTGTGACTTTGCCGCTGCCAAGGACCTTCTCGATCCCCATGTCAGAAACATTGATCACAACCGCATCTCCTTCCTGTTTGGCGATTCCCTGCGCGATAAGCGACGGAATAATCTGGTCCAGTGCACCGACATCGATTGCTGTAATATCGGTTGTGGTCTGGTTGTAGAATCCGTCCTTGCCGAAGACCGGGCCGCCCATTTCCTTATACCATTTGACAAAGTGGTGGGCGTTGATACCGGCCCGGCCCCTTCCGCCGCGGTTTCCTGCACCACGCCGGTTCTTATGGGTGCCGCCACCGCATGTCCGCGATCCGCGATATTTTGAACGCTTGTTCGTTGGCATCCTCTTCACCTCATCTTGTAGAGGAGAGTGTTAATCTCCTGGCCATAATACCCGAGCGCTCCTCCCTGGGGGAAGGTCCGCTTGGTGGTCTTGTATCCCTTGCGCGGGGGGTGAAGGCGGAGCACGGGCTTGAGGCCCGGTACATCGCGCAGCTTCGTCTCGCCGCTGGCAAGTGCCTGTGCAAACTCTGCAATGCTGCCGTAGGTTGAGTTGGACTTGATGTACTCGTCGGTCAGCGGGGCGTCCCCGATGACCCTGCCCCGGGTCTGGAGGAGGGTCTCGACCGTTGGTGCATCCACTTCGCCAAAGGCAACATAGTCCTTGACCTTGCGGATCATGCCGAGGTTCTCAGGGGTGTCGGGCACGAGCACGCAGTGGTTGATATGGTGGAGGCGCAGCATCTTGAGCGTGTCCTTGATGTCGCGGCGGGTCTTGACCACACCGCGAACCTGTACTACTGCGTACATTTACTCTGACCTCCCTGTCCGGATCATGTTGGTCTGGTGGAGCGCGTTGAAGGTTGCCTTGGCAAAGTTGATGGTGGTGCGGGTCTGACCGCGGGCAAATGTCCACGCGTCCCTGATACCGGCAAGTTCGAGCACTTTCTTGCTGATGTCACCGGTGACAAGCCCGGTTCCCTGCGGGGCGGGCTTGAGGGTGACCTTGACGCTGCCAGCCGTGCCGGTGACCTGCATGGGGATGGAGTGCGCAAGATCGCATCCGCATTCCCAGCTGCCACAGCCACGCCGTACCTTGATGAGATTCATCTTTGCCTTGACGATCGCCTTCTTGATTGCATCGCCGACCTGGACATCCTTGCCCTGGCCAAACCCGATGTACCCGTTCCGGTTGCCGACAATCACGACGGCTCGGAACTGGACACGGCGGCCTGAGTCGGTCATCCTCTGCATCATGGCGATGTCGAGGACTTCATCTTCGAGTTCCGGGAGGAACGCATCGACGATTTCGGGCTCTTTGATTGGCCTGCCGCTCTCGAGGATCTGGTCGATGCTCTTGATCTCGCCTGCGACAACAAGTTTGCCAAGACCGGTGACCGGGCGCCATTCCTGTTTTTCGTATGCCATTTTAGACCAGCTCCTTCTTGATGGCGGCTGCCACCTGTTCGACAACTCCAACGATATCACCGGCTTCTTTGTTATAGGCCGCGATATGTGCGCCCTTGACCCGCTCATCGGAGGGGAGGATCTCCTCGCCGTGGGGGATCTCGAGACCGGCTTCGACAGCGCCTTTCAGCGCTGCAAAGACCCGGGCTCCCGGGGTTGCACGGTTCAGGCCGATATCCAGGATTGCGCGGTCATACCGGGCCTTCTTTGCCTTGGCGGCAAAGAGCATGCCCGTGAGGTATGCTGCGGGGGTGTTGGATGTCGATCCCTTGTACCCGTATTTCTCGAGCTCGGCAGAGTTTGCTGCAACGAGCGTCTTGTCTCCTTCCATCTCTGCGGTGACGAGCTGGATGATGATGTGACGGTTGGTCTTCCTGACCACCATCCGCGGTGATTCGGCTACTACGAGCCGGGTCCGCTGGTAATAATCGGTCTTGCCTTCCCTCCGCCTGCGGAAGGGGACAAAATACCGGGGTCCTGTCGCCATGTTACTTCATCCTCCCCTGGAGGATCTCCATCTGCGCCTTCATGTGAGCAACGCTCCTGAACTGACCGCCAGCCGCTTTACGGTAGACGATACGGTACAGGTGCCGGTCAATGGTGCCGGCATCGCGGAGCTCAACGAGCACTTTTCTGATTGCACGGATCTTCTGGACCCATGCGGTCTTACTCGGGTTACGGGCTCCTGCCGCTCCCTTCCTCTTTCCGGCGCCCTTGCGGTGGCCGTACGAGCGCTGGGCAATGCGTGCCCGTGCCCTGCCGCGGCTGACACCTTTCTTCTGGCGT
>JBFYKS010000041.1:0-3226 GCA_041305785.1 Methanoregula sp.
AATTTTTGGTTCAACATCCGGGAGATCTTTTTCAATCACATTCCAGACGATGGTATAATCGATTTGGAAATAGCCATGAATGATCTTGTTCCGGAGCGAGGCCATCTCTCTCCAGGGGATATCCGGGTTCTCGTGTTTAATCCGGTCAGGCACATTGTTTGCCGCTTCGCCGATCACTTCGATTGCACTCCTGACTGCGTGCGCAAAATAGTCATCATTGATGAGATCCTGAAGAGTCCTGTCCGCCGAAATCCTCTTCAGGAAAGCAATCTCGTCAAGGATATGCCGGAGGTAGACCGTCTCATCCTTCAACCCAGATCACCTCGGATTCAACTGCGGGGCGGATGTACTTGTCAACTCCTTCGACCGTCAGGAGATCAACTTTTTTGCGGAACAGCACTTCGAGATAATCGCACAGGCCGATAAAATTCTTAAGAGTTGCATACCCGGTGGCAAAATCCACCAGTACATCCACATCGCTCGTGCGGGTCTGCTCGTTGCGGGCAAACGAGCCGAAGATACCAATTCGGGTAACGCCGAACTGCGAGCGGATGGCCGGGGCTGCGGCCTCCAGTTTTTTAATAACCGGATTCTTTCGCCTGCGCAGTGTCGCCAGTCCGGTCAAATGTCCACATCCTTTAGTATGGTGTTTGGTGATTCCAGTACAATAAGCGTATGGTCAGGATAATGAGCGTCTAAAAAAAATCTTCCGGATCGATCTGATACCCATCCCCTGGGAATGAAGCATAAAGGTGACCTGGTGCAAGTCAAAGAACCCCGATGGGTTCTTCTCCTGCCCCTCCTCCGTCGGAGAGGATCTCCTGAAGAGGGATCGGGTCGGGTAAGGATCGACCCCCTGTAAATTGCCCGGTTTGGCAATCGGAGCCCGTATAACAGACTTCGTCCGGGCCCCGTTTTTCATGGGCCGGAGAAGTACCTTAATCGCGGAAAAACGATACAATGAGCCCGGATTCCTGCCCGCAAAACGCCCGGACGGTTTTTTCTCCCGTCGGAGATGGTGAAAAACGCTAATGGTACCAATTGGGCGCAGGAAGTCCCCTGCGGACGGGCTGCGGATGGGGTGTTTGGCCGGTTAAGGGGTGTCCGTGAGGGTGGTTTTTAAAAAAAAGAGTGGAAAAACTCACTTCTTCCCCGCTTTCTTGTCCTTCTCCCGGTACCCTTCCAGCAGCACGGTCGTGATATTCTTCACCGGCTTGTCCGTGCCGCTCGCGATATGGAACTCGCAGAACGGGCAGGAAGAGATGACGATATCCGCGCCGGTCTTCTTGATCTCGGCATCCCGTTTCTTTGCCAGAGCATTTGCCTCATCAGGAATCCCTGACTTCACGCCGCCGCCCGAACCGCAGCAGTAGGAGGGCATCTCCACAAGGTCCACCACCTGGCGGATCAGCTCGCGGGGCTCGTCCTTCACACCCTGCCCGCGGAGGAGGTGGCACGGGTCGTGGTACGTGGCCTTGATCGGCAGTTTTGCCGGGGGCTCGATGCCGTACTGAACCAGGAGCTCGTTGATGTCAATCACTTTGAACGGGGTAACGTAATCGTTCTTGAGCCGGGTGCCGCAGCCGGCGCACATGGTCAGCACGGTGTCGATGCCCCGCGACTGGAAGACCTCGATGTTCTTCTTCTTGAGTTCATCGATGAAGGAGATCTGGCCGGTGCCGATGAGCGGCGAGCCGCAGCAGACCTGGTCGTGCGGGATGACCACGCGGATGCCGTTACGCTTCAGCACCTCCATCGCGTCAAGCGCTGTCTGCGGGAGCCGGTTGTTGTACATGCAGCCGACAAAGAACCCGACCGTTGCCTTCACCGGGCCGTATGGCTCAATGACGTCTTCGACCTGCTCGAGGAACGTGGGCTTATCCCGGGTCACGCTCCGGCCGGTCGCCTTCACCATCGCCGCGACCTCGAGGTGCCGCGGGAACGTGAACCCCCGCTTGTTTGCCAGGGACCGGAGTTTCTCGATCGCTTTCCTTGGGATCTCAATATCCTTCGGGCAGACCTTCCAGCAGTCCTGGCAGGTGGTGCAGGTAAAGAGGCCGTCCCGCACCGCATCGGCAATCCGGTCGCCGCTGTCCCGGGGATCGAGGGCGAGCCGCATCTCCTGCCGCATCGCGGTGGGACCGAGGAACTTCGTCACGTCCACCGCGGGGCAGACCGAGACGCAGGCAAGGCACTCGATGCAGTCCCGCAGGGGCTTGATGGCGTCGATGTCCTCCTTTGACGGGACCACGGGCGTGTCCTTTGGCATCAGGTGCGCCATCTCCGAAAGCCGCGGGACAAGATCGGTGACGAGATCCTTTTTCACCGGCAGGTTCAGGGGTTCGACGGTCATGTTGTCCGTTGCCTCGTGCATGCAGGAGAGGACAGGCTGGCCGTTCACCAGCACCGCGCAGGAGCCGCACTGGCCCGAGGCGCAGGAGTAGCGGTACGAGAGGGTGGGGTCGAGGGTGTCATGGATGGCGTGCAGCACGTTGAGCACCCGGGCACCGTCGTTCACCTTCACCGTGTAAGTCTTGAAATACGGCTCCTTGTCCGTGTCCGGATCGAACCGCCTGATCGTCAAATTCAGCTCTTTCATTTCGGCACCTCGCGTCTCTCGATCCCCTGCCCTTTCTTGGAGATGAACGTGTGGCCGAAGGGCGAGTGTTCGGCATCCCAGGTCTGCGTGATATCTTTCCTGACATGAGCCCCCCGCGACTCCTCGCGGATGAGTGCCGAGCGGCAGATGAGCGATGCGACAAGGCACAGGTTCTCGAGCGTGCAGCACTCGGCAAGGTTCCGGGGAGTCTCTGCCCGGATCGGTTTATCGGCAAGGACATTTGCCGCTGCAAGGGCCGTATTCAGGCCGGCGGCATCCCGGAAGATGTTTGCCCCGTCCCACATCGCCTGCTGGAGGATCCTCCGGACCCGGGCCGGGTTCTTCGTTCCGTTCCTGAACCGTTCGAGCCGGTCGAGCTGGCGCTTCACCTGCGCGTCATCGACTCTCTTCTCCCGGACCGGCTCCTTACCCGCAGCCGCACCGGCCCGGCGACCGAATACCTGCGTCTCGGCAAGGGCATTGCCTCCCAGCCGGTTGGCGCCGTGCACGCCGCCCGACACCTCGCCACACGCAAAGAGACCGGGGAGCGTGGTCTGGCACTCGTTGGTGATCCGCAGCCCGCCCATGAGGTGGTGGGCGGTGGGGGCCACCTCCATGGGGGTTGTG
>JBFYKS010000042.1:0-7352 GCA_041305785.1 Methanoregula sp.
GAAGAGCGGATCCGGGATCTTCTTGCAACGCGAACGTGAAGATCTCTCATCCCTTCCTTTTTGGTATTTCCTGAACAAAGGAAAACGTACTTGTGAAGGGGAAGCGCATGCTCTTCTCAACCGAGTTACCATGACCGGAAACACCCCTTCGGATCCCATCGCTATTCCCCCGCCAACAGCAGTGCAGCAGGCAGTCATCCGGCTTCTTGTCATCCCGCTCCTCGTGTACTGTGCCTGGCTTGCCGAGATCTTCTTACTGGAAGGCAACCGGGCCCTGTTCCTGGCACCGGCTCCCCTGCCGCTTGCTCTCTACACGGTTATCGGCTGTATCCTTACCGGGATGCTCATCCCGATCCTTCTCATCCGCAGGTCGTTTCTCTCCGGTGCCGTGAATATGCTCCAGATTGGGTTCCGCCCCCTGAAAAGAACGGTTGCAGCCTGCACGCTCACGGCAGTCACCTCTCTATTGTTGGCCTTCCTGGTGGTGCCTTCCCCGTCCCTTCGTTCTGCCCTACCCGGGCTCTTCCTCCTGTATCTCCCTACCGGCATCGCTGCTGCAATGATCTGCTGGGTACTCGTCGGGACACACCTCCAGGCGCTGGTCCGTTCCGGCGGCGCGATAGTATCGATCCCGACCGGCATCGTGATAACCGCGATCCTCTTTGGCCTCACGACCAAGGCCCACACGCCCGCCGCTGGTCTCCCCGATCCCCTGGGAACCGGCATCCTGCTGGGGATGGTTGTCGCCCTCCTCTTCTTTGCTGTCCGCGACGTGTATGCCACATCGATCCTTCTCACGACCGGCATGGTACTGCTCTTCTCTGCGAGGACGGGGGGAGGTGTTCCTGATGACCTGTTGCCCGGCGTTCTCTTCTCCGCACTTCTTGCGGTTTTTGCCCTCCTTGCCATCCACGCGTACTTCTCACGGAACTATGCCACGGTGATCGTGGTTCCGGATCCGTGAAGTCCCCCTCATCCCGTACCGGGTTTTTTTGGTTCACTGCGGGATTGGTTAAAACCCGGGCTGTTTTCCGTCATCGTCCGACAATAACTCTTATACGGGGGAACTCGCTTACGATACTAGTATGACCGACACGTTCAGGTCCGGGTTTCTTATCTGCCTTTTTCTCATCATCGGGGTCTTTATTGCGGGTTGTTCGGATGATTCCAGCTCACCTGCGGCAACCCCCGTTGTGACTACCCTGCCATCTGCCCAGTTCGCGGCCGGGGACATCATTGCCAGAACCTCCTCCGGAGGGGAAACACAGCTCTATGTCATCAGAAAATTCGATCCGGTAAAGGATGAATACGAACGGCAATGGATTCATAAGAATGCGGACGGGTCCTGGGGCCATTACATTGACAACCGCACTGAATGGGCTTCCCGCACGGTAGTCGAGAAGGTCTACCCCGTGAAGGTTGCGCATGTTTCGGTGCTGGCAATTCCCCTCGTGACACCAACCTACGCAACGCCGGTTCCCACGATTCTGTCCGGCAGTGCGCCATCGGTGACTGCCATCTCCCCGGCATCAGGGGCCACAGATGCAACGGTCTCGGTCTCCATCGCCGGGACGAATTTTGTGACCGGCGCGGTTCCCAAGCTGCTCCAGCCGGGAAGCACGGCAATCATCGGAACAGGGGTCAGTGTCTCTGCAACGAAGATCGACTGCACCTTCAACCTCCGCAATGCGGAGACCGGTTCCTATAACGTCATCGTCACCAATCCCGATGGACAGACCGCCTCGCGTTCTTCGATATTCACGGTTGGCGACCCCGCCCCGATCATCTCCAGTGTCATTCCGAACAAACTCGAGATGAACGACCACAGCGGCCTTTCGATCAGTGGCGAGAATTTCAATGAGGCGGTGAAAGTCAGTCTGGTCCGGGGCACATCCGAGATCCCCTGCACATCCCCGGTATCCTCCTCCGGTGCGAGGATCACCTGCGATCTCGATCTCAATGCGAACCGTTACCCGCAGATCACATCTGGCGATTGGGATGTTCAGGTCCTCAATATCGAGGGAACCCAATACGGTACCTGGACAAAGAAGTTCACTATCCTCAATGCCACATCTGATGACGATTCCTGATCACCCCCTCTCCTTTTTGGCCATAATCCCCGGCACTTCAGAAATACCAGGCTGCATCGGGCAATACCGGCCGGAAACCGCATTGTTGGTTTCACCAAAAACTATTAGCCCCTCCATCAGGAACCTTGTACACGAATGCTGGAACCTTTCGGTTCACCGGAAATCTTTGCATACGTCATCCTTCCCATCCTGATCTTCCTTGCAAGGATCTGCGATGTTACGCTCGGTACTATCCGGGTCATCTTCATCTCCAAGGGGATCCGGTATCTCGCCCCCATCATCGGCTTTTTCGAGGTGATCATCTGGCTGCTTGCCATCGGGCAGGTGATGAACAACCTCACGAACCTCGCCTCATACCTTGCCTACGGGGCCGGGTTTGCCGCGGGCACGTATATCGGCATGGTCATTGAGGAGAAGATCTCGATTGGCCTTGTCATCGTGCGGATCATCACCCCGGATGATCCCGCGCCGCTTCTCCAGTGCCTGAGGGCCCGGAACTATTGCGTTACCAGTGTCGATGGAACGGGGGGGATTGGCCCGGTGAAGGTTATCTTCACCATTGTACGGAGACAGGATCTTTCCCGGGTGATCGGGATCATCAAGCAGTTCAACCCGAAAGCCTTCTATTCCGTTGAAGAGGTGAAATCCGTTGCCGAAGGAGTGATCCCCGGGCAGTACTCCCGCGGGGTCTTCTCCTGGCTCGACTCCCTCCGGTTTTTTCGGAAATGACCGTGTAACGGATCCTGCGGATCTCAGGATTGTCCCTCTCAATGGGGTTCTGGGGAGTATTTCCTAAAAAAGGCTGGTTGCCAGGACCCGGGTTGACCCTCGCAACCTGTCCAGCCATTTTTTTGCCAGTCGCTTCGTGAATATTGCCATAACCGCAGCTATCCGACAATCTCTTATTCCCCTTCTCCAATACCCATTATTGGTGAACGTGTGTGCCAAAATCCCTGATTCATAAGATCCTCCTCCTCGCCTTTGCGCTCGGCATATGCCTGCTTGCCGGCTATGTCGGCTCGTATTATACCACCCCCTCGATCCCGGCCTGGTATGCGGATCTTGAGAAACCCGATCTCACTCCTCCCTCGTGGGTGTTTGCCCCTGTCTGGACTGCCCTCTACGTGATGATGGGACTCTCCCTGTACCTGATGCTCTCCCGTGGCCTGAACAACCGCGATGTCCAGTTCGGGATCGCCCTGTTCCTGTTCCAGCTCCTCCTCAATGTCAGCTGGTCGTTTACGTTCTTCTCCCTGCACTCCCTGTTCCTCGCCCTGATGGTGATAATCGCCCTCTGGGCAATCCTGCTCTGCACCGTCATCCAGTCGTTCCGGGTCACGGCGGGTGCCGGTGCCCTGCTCATCCCGTATTTTATCTGGGTGACGTTTGCCTTCTACCTGACCTATGCCATCATGCAGCTCAACCCCGCATGGGTTGGTCTTCCCTGATCTTTTTTTGTCCCCCGCCCTCTGGACCAATACCTTCTTTTTCTTGCATGCTGACGATGAGATAACGGTGTCCTGCCATGACCATCAACCACATCCATATGGAAAATTTCAAGAGTTTCTCTGAGATTGACGTAGACCTGACCCGGTTCAATGTCGTTATCGGCTCCAATGCAGCCGGCAAATCCAATTTTATCAGCATCTTCAAGTTCCTCCGGGACATCGCCCGCCACGGGATCGTGAATGCCATTGCCATGCAGGGCGGCGTCGAGTATATCCGGAATGCCCGGATACGGGGTTCACGGGATCTTGCGGTGAAGATACACTACGAACCGGGCCGCACGCCCGATATCCTCAATCCTGAACGCGGGAACGGTGCAAGGCTGGGGATGCGGTCCTGCGAGTCCTCGTATGAGTTTGCCATCCGGTTCGACGAGTCCGGCGACGGGTTCTCCATTGTCCGGGACGAGCTTATCATCGGCTGCGAGCTGATGAACTGCGAGTGTAGCGGGGACCAGATCCAGAAGATGGATCTCATCGGGAAAGGCGAACTCCGGATCACCAGCGAAGGCGGCATAGTCCGGTATGCGGCCCGGATCCCGGAGGGGTGCGGCCTTACCGTGGACGACATCATCCCCGCCTTCTTCCAGGGCAAGCGCCTGCCGGAGCGGACGCTGCTCCTCGAGACCGTGTACGGGTACCCGCTCCCGCATATCGAGAAACTCTTTGATAAGATTGCCGTATACGACATCGACCCCAAACTCCCGAAGAAAGGGGTGGTGATCACGGGAAAGCGGGAGCTTGAAGAGGACGGAGCCAACCTTGCGCTGGTCATCAAGACGATCATCGAGAACCCCGAGAAGAAACGGAAGTTTGCAAACCTTCTCCGCGATGTGCTGCCCTTTGTTGAGGACTTCTCGGTCCAGAAGTTCATGGACATCTCGCTCATCCTAACCCTGCGTGAGCGCTACACCAAAAGCTATGATCTCCCGGCATCGTCGCTCTCGGACGGGACGATCGTCATCTTTGCCATGATCATCGCCCTGTACTTCGAGGAGAAACCGTTCATCATCATCGAGGAGCCGGTCAGCCATATTCACCCGTTCCTGGTCTCCCGGCTGATGGCAATGATGCGGGAGGCGGCGGAGAAGAAGCAGGTGATGGTGACCACCCACAGCACCGAGGTGGTCAAGTATGCCACGCTTGATGATATCCTGCTCATCTCCCGGGACAACGAGGGGTACTCGGTCATCTCCCGGCCCGGCGACAAGGATGAGGTGAAGGCGTTTCTCGAAAACGAGATCGGGATCGAGGAACTCTACGTCCAGAATCTCCTGGGGCTTTAATGAACACCAAAAAGCGCCTGTTCATCATGGTCGAGGGAGAGGATGACCTCCGGTTCTTTGGCCGGATCATAAAACCCCTAATCGCCCCCTCCTACCATTCGGTGGAGATCATCCCCTACGCCTGCATCAAGCGCGCAAAGGTGAACAAATTCTTAAAAAGCGTTGTCCTGATGAAGAACGATTACATCTTTGTTGCCGACATCGACAATGAACGTTCTGTCCGCGACAAGAAACAGATCCTCTATTACCGGTTCAGCGATATCGACGGGCGCAGCATCGTCGTGGTAATCCGCGAGATCGAGAGCTGGTACTTGGCCGGAATCTCGTTTGATGCTGCCCAGGCACTCGGCGTTGCTGATCTTCTGGAGACCAATGATCTGACCAAAGAGGATTTCAATGCCCTAATCCCGCTCCGGTTCGATTCGCGCATTGACTTTATGTTCGAGCTCCTCAAATCCTTCTCCCTGGAGACTGCCGTGAAGAAGAACGCCTCGTTCCGGTTCTTTTACAACCGGTACCTTGCCGGATCGGAGAACGGTGACCCGGCTTTTCGCTGATCCTGTCCCGTGACCCGCCCGGCATGCCTCATCGAAACGATTATTGAGATGATGGCGCTACTTTAGAGTACCGTTTACCTGACGATTGAGGTGTTTTTATGGGAATGGAATGTTACCTCTGTGGCATTTGCGGCCACAAATACAATCCCGAAAAGGGCGAACCGCTGCAGAACATTGCTCCCGGAATCGCGTTTGCCGATCTCCCTCCTGACTGGACCTGTCCGGTCTGCTTTGCAGAAAAGAAGCATTTTAAACCGGAATGAGGATGGTATGTATGGTTTTTCACAAAATTGCCCCAGACATCCACTGGGTTGGAGCCCTCGACTTCGACCGCCGGCTCTTTGACGAGCTCATCCCCCTGCCTGACGGCACGAGCTATAACTCGTATCTCATACAGGGAAGCGAGAAGACTGCCCTGATCGATACAGTCGACCCGACAAAGGAGTTCGAACTTGTCGAGAATCTTGTCAAGCTGAAGGTTGATCGCATCGATTATATTGTGATCAATCATGCCGAGCAGGATCACTCGGGCTCGCTCCCCATGATTCTGGAGTTCTTCCCCAACGCAAAAGTGGTGACAAACGAGAAGTGCCGGGACCTTCTCATCGCGCTGCTCCATGTCCCTCCCGATGTCTTCCATATCGTGAAGGACGGGGATACGCTCTCGCTTGGCGACCGGACGCTCCAGTTCCTCTTAACCCCGTGGACACACTGGCCTGAGACCCAGATAACGTTCCTGCGCGAGGACCAGATCCTCTTCCCCTGCGACCTCTTCGGGTTCCACATGGCCTCAAGCGATCTCTTCATGAAGGATGACGCCGTCTCCCTCCGTGCGGCAAAGCGGTATTATGCCGAGATCATGATGCCATTCCGGAACAGCATCAAAGGATACATCGACAAGGTGCGGGCACTCTCGCCAAAGATGATCGCACCGAGCCATGGCCCGATCCAGAAGAATCCCTCGTTCATGCTCGATGCCTACAGCGACTGGGTATCAGATACCGTGAAAAACGAGGTGGTCCTCCCGTACGTGTCCATGCATGGCAGCACCCAGAAGATGGTGGATCACTTCACGGCAGCTCTCATCTCCCGGGGGATCGTGGTGAAACCCTTCAACCTCACCCGGACCGATATCGGGGAACTGGCCCTCGCCCTTGTGGATGCGGCGACCGTGGTCATGGCAACGCCAACCGTCCTCTTTGGCCCCCACCCCCAAATCGTGTATGCCACCTACCTAGCAAATGCCCTCCGGCCCAAGACACGGTATGCCTCGGTCATCGGCTCGTACGGCTGGGGCGGGAAGAGCGCAGAGACGATTGTTGCGATGCTCGACCATGTCAAGGTGGAAGTGCTCGAACCGGTGCTGGTCAAGGGTCTCCCGGATGAAGCCTGCATGAAGGCGCTCGACCGGCTGGCAGACGAAATCTTAAAGAAGCACCAGGAAGCAGGCATCGTGTAGGAATGGAGGTACTGGTATGACAAAACTGTTTGAAGTGTACACGTGTGAGGTATGCGGGAACATCACCAAAGTTGTCCACGCCTCGGCAGGCACCCTGGTCTGCTGCAACAAACCCATGGTTCTTCAGCTGGAGAAGACTGCTGATGCAGGAAAGGAGAAGCATGTTCCCGTTGTGGAGAAGTCCGCAAACGGGATCCTCGTGAAGGTTGGATCCATCCCCCATCCCATGGAAGAGAAGCACTACATCGAGTGGGTGGAGGTCCGTCACGGCGACAAGCTGTACATCCGGGGGTTCCGGCCCGGCGAGAAGCCGGAGGCAGAGTTCTGTATTCCCGATACGGGCGTGAAGGTTCGGGAGTATTGCAGTGTCCACGGGCTCTGGACAAACAGGGCATAACCCCCACCCCACTCTTTTCAAACGCAAATGCTATTAGCGCGGGGACTGCAACCCCTAT
>JBFYKS010000043.1:0-9775 GCA_041305785.1 Methanoregula sp.
ACCCTTTTGCGGGTCGTCCCGTTCTGGCACGACAGCATCGCTCCGTCAATCCGGACCGGAAGGACCGTCATGATCGCTGCCCACGGCAACAGCCTCCGGGCACTCGTCAAGTACCTGGACGGCATTCCGGACGAGGAGATTTCCGGCCTCAACATCCCCACCGGGTTCCCGCTGGTATACGAGCTGGACGACGACCTGGTTGCGTCCCGGCATTACTACCTGGGTGACAGCGACACGGTAAGACGGGCGGTACAGGAGACCGCAGCGCAGGCAGGGCCGGTGAAGGACAGGACACAGAGCGGGCTATGATATCACTGGCAATTTAAAAGCGTACAATATCTCGGAAGGCACACGGAAGAATACGCGGGCAGTGGAGCCCGGCAGAAAAAACCAATGCGGTTTTACTTTTGCACGGGAAAAAAAGGAGACGTTACTGGAGACCAGAGCCGTCTTCATCGGCAGGTTGATCGTCCATGGGTTTCTGGAGAATCTGGACATCGGCAATATTGTACTGGCGGAGGGCGAGCTTCTTTGCCTTGAAGATGTTCTTGCCTTCCTTTCCGATGGCAATGCCCCGGTCCTCGTCGCGGACTTCGACTGTTGCGGTCTGCTGGTCGTCCTCACCCTCAAAGAGGATCGAAGTGACCTGGGCGGGAAGGAAACAGTTCTTTAGGAACTGCTCCATGTTGCTGTTGTACTCCACGACCTCGATCTTCTTTCCCATCACTTCAGATGCCTTCTTGATGGAGGCGCCCTTCTTGCCGATGGCAAGCCCCATGTCGCCGGGGTTGATGACAAAGATAAGCCGTTCGTTGCGGTCATCGACCACACAGTCGCGGCTTCCTGCGCCGGTCAGGCTCTCGAACTGGGAGATGAGACGCATACAGTCTTCGGTCAGTTTTACTTCGACCATATGATTACCCCGGTTCATGCCCTCTTGATGGAGAGGATATCTGACTCGCCGGGAGTCACGATGGCAAGGGTGCTGACCATGAACGGCTTACCGCATGCTTTGCCGAGTGCTACGCTGGACCCTTCAAACGTGTGGATGAAGAGGTTCTCGAATCCTGCAAGTTTTGTTTTGAAGGCGGCAGGACAGTTGCCGGCAACGACAACCATCTGGGCTTTGCCTTCCTGAATGCATTTTTCCGTGTTGTTCTGGCCAAGAATTACATTTCCTGTCTTGATGGCCCTTCTGAGTGAAGCATTAAAATCCATGTACAATTCCTCGTATAAGTCTGCTGAATTTGTTTAATTGTCTTTCTGCCTGACTGCTATCAGTTTCACATCGCCGGTACCGAGTTGGATCGGCTGGCCGACAATGACATTCTCTGTTACGCCGCTCAGTTCATCAACTTCATTTGCGACGGCTGCATCGAGCAGGTGATTTACCGTCACTTCGAACGCTGCACGGGAGAGGACACTCTCCTTCTCGCCGGCGATACCGTGACGGCCGATCTGTTTGATCTCGCCTTCCATGCACATCATGTCCGAGACGAGCATGAGATGGCGGACATCCACGGCGATACCCTGCTCGTTGAGCGTGGATACCGCTTCGTGGATGATGGCGTTGCGTGC
This sequence comes from Methanoregula sp., assembly GCA_041305785.1. Taxonomy (GTDB): domain Archaea; phylum Halobacteriota; class Methanomicrobia; order Methanomicrobiales; family Methanospirillaceae; genus Methanoregula. Next base: position 1,579 of record JBFYKS010000043.1, read on the forward strand.
AGCCTCGATGCCGAGCACGCCCGCGATCTCGCTGATGTTGTTGGTGCGGGTTCTGGTTGTGTCCACACCAGCGACATCAAATACATCCTTTAGGTTGGATCCTTCAGTATAAAGTATATACTCCCCTGCCTCTTTCCTGACGACAACACGGTTGATGTCATCGATGCCCTGCACAATCACGTTCCTGACATGCTCGGCGAGCTGGAAGAGGTTCTGGTAACTTTCCTTGTTCTTGGGGGTGAAGGTGAGCGTTGCGCTCGCCTCGTCGATCTCGTGCTCGAAGTCACGGTAGTGACGGCGGTCACGGATCTTCTTGGGCGCCGCTTCCATGATGTCCATTGCGGAGATCTTTCGCTTGTCGCAGACCTTGGTGTTGAGGTGGACGACCACCTGCATGTTCTCCATGTCGGTCGTGATATCGCCAAACTCATGGAGGGGGGCCGCTTCGATCTGCCAGCTGACCTCCCGGGCCTTGTCACGGTCAATCCCGTACTCAACCTCGAGATACACGGTCATCGTGGGGGTGCTTGGCTCTTTTCTCGCATCCACGATCTCGATGAGACGCGGAAGACCGAGGGTAACGTTGATCTCGGCCACACCCGCGTAGTGGAAGGTACGCATCGTCATCTGCGTGCCCGGTTCACCGATGGACTGGGCGGCGATGACACCGACTGCCTCGCAGGCCTCGATACGGGTGCTCTTGTACTCGGCATAGACCTTGTCGAGGATCTGCTTGAACTGGGCATCGGAGATGTCCTTATCTTCAAGGTACTTTCTCAGCTGGTCCTTGGTCTTCTGGGGAAGCTCTGCTGCCTCGACTTTCTTGTCAAACTTTTCTGCAAGAGTCATGTCAGCACTCCTCCTTCAAGATACTCTCAACAATACCTTTGACATCCACCGGGTCGCCAAACGCGCTCCTGGTCGGATCGGTATTGTCCTCACCATACTGGAACTGGATGATCTTCCCGCCGGTTGACCGCACGGTGCCGTCATATGCCACTTTTAAGTCCTGCAGTGCGTTGATCATACGCCGCTGGAGGTACCCGCTCTGGGATGTACGGACTGCGGTATCGACGAGACCTTCACGGCCACCGATGGCGTGGAAGAAGAACTCGGTCGGGTTGAGCCCGCCCTTGTAACTGTGCTGGATGAACCCGTGGGCATCGGAGCCCCGGTCTCCCTTCTTGAAGTGGGGGAGGGTCCGGTCATCGTAACCACGGACGATACGCTCACCACGAACGGACTGCTGGCCGATACAACCGGCCATCTGGGTCAGGTTCAGCATGGAACCACGGGCACCGGAGACTGCCATCACGACAGCGCTGTTGCCAAGACCAAGGTGGCGGCCGGCGATCTGACCGGTCAGGTCACGGGCTTTTCCCAGCACCTGCATGATCTGCATCTCGAGGGTTTCTTCGATGGTTCGCCCGGGCATGGGTTCGAGCTGGCCGTCCTCGTAGATCCTGATGCGCCGGTCCACGTCGGTTGCCGCGTTGCGGAGCACTTCCTCGATCTGGCCGTACTCGGTCTTGCTGAGGTCTTCATCATCAATACCGAACGAGAAACCGTCCAGCATGATGGCCCGGATCGAGAGCTTGGTTAAGTCATCAATGAAGTTGGTTGCACGATGCATACCCTGCTGACGGATGATACGGTTCACGATCTGGCCGTCGAATGCGCCGATGGCCTTCTTGTCGATCGTACCGCATTCCAGTTTGCCGTCAATGATACGGACATAGGCATCACGCTCGCACATCACCTTTTTGCAGGTGTCGCAGTTGATACACGAGCTGGCATGGAAGACCATGTTCAGGTCGGGCAGGATCTGGGAGAATACCTGTTTGTTGCTCCAGTACTCGACGCCGTCCTCAACCTTACCGGGCGGGGGCATGTGCTCGATTCCGGAGTAGCGGAGGAGGTAGAGGGCATCGTCCTTGGTAAACCAGCGGAGGTCATGCGTGAGCATGAAGATACCCGAGACGTGGTCGTGGATACCGCCAATGATCGGTCCGCCAAAACGGGGCGAGAGGATGTTCTCCTGCACGGAGATGAGGATGAATGCCTCGGCCCGGGCCTCTTCGGTCTGCGGGACGTGCATGTTCATCTCATCACCGTCAAAGTCGGCGTTGTAGGGGGGACATACCGCGGGGTTCAGCCGGAAGGTCCGGCCTTCCATGACTTTCACGCGGTGGGCCATGATGCTCATCCGGTGCAGCGAGGGCTGACGGTTGAAGAGGACAACATCGTTGTCCCGGAGCTGGCGTTCCACGGTGTAACCGGGCTCGATCATCTCGGCAACGGTCTCAAGGTTGTCGGCACCGAGACGAAGCCTGCGGTTGTCCGGGCGGATGACATAGTTGGCACCGCACGGGCAGTTGACATCGGGGCGTTCCGGGCCGGTCCGGACGATCTGCCGGAGTTCCTCAATGTTGTAGGGGGTGACCCGGACGGGGATCGTCATCTCGTTTGCCACGGCCCGCGGGACGCCGACCTGGGATACCGAGAGGTTCGGGTCCGGGGAGATGACGGTACGGCTCGAGAAGTTCACCCGCTTTCCTGAGAGTGAACCACGGAACCGGCCGTCTTTTCCCTTGAGCCGCTGGGAGAGGGTCTTGAGCGGCCTGCCGCTGCGGTGGCGGGCGGGGGGACAGCCGGCCACTTCGTTGTCAAGGTAGGTGGTGACGTGGTACTGGAGGAGTTCCCAGAGATCCTCGATGATGAGCTGGGGTGCCCCGGCATCCTGGTTCTCCTTGAACCGCTGGTTGATACGGATGATGTCCACGAGCTTGTGGGTCAGGTCATCCTCGGAACGCTGGCCGTTCTCGAGAATGATGGAGGGGCGCATCGTGACCGGCGGGACCGGGAGGACCGTAAGGATGGTCCATTCGGGACGGGCAACGTCCGGGTTGATACCGAGCGGGATCAAGTCCTCGTTTGGGATCTTCTCCATCCGGGCGCGGATGTCGGCAGGGGTGAGCTTGTGCTCAACCTTCTTGCCGTCCTCGACAACAACTTCAGAGAATGTGGTGGGTTTCTCGAAGTTGATCTTGAGCTGCTGTTCACCGCAGTGCGGGCAGACACGCTCTTTCTTGACATCTTTTTCCGAGAGGAGATCGCCGGTCTGGTCGTCTTCGGTACCGACAACCTTCTCGATCTCTTCGGGGGAGAGGAGCACCCGTCCGCAGGCGCGGCAGGTGACACGGAGCAGTTTCCGGATAAGCCGCGTGTAGCCCACGTGAATGACGGGCTTGGCCAGCTCGATGTGGCCGAAGTGGCCGGGGCACTCGCTTGCTTTCTGGTCGCAGGTCTTGCACCGGAGACCGGGGTCGATGACCCCGAGGTTTAAGTCCATGAGACCCTGGGGGTAGGGGAACCCGTCGTCATCGTAGGTGTCAGCCCAGATGATCTTCCGGACACTCATCTCGCGGATCTCTTTTGGGGAGAGGAGGCCGAACTGGATACGTCCAATGCGTTTTGGTGAGGGCATCTTACACCACGTCCTGTAACTTCAGTCTTGGGGCTATACCCATACTCTTCATCTCATCAAGCAGGAGCTTGAACGCGTAACTCATCTCGACCGAGTAGATGTCGGTCTCGTTCCCGCAGGCAAGGCACCGGGTCATGTTGCGCTTGCGGTCGAGCATTGCAACCATACCGCAGTGTGCACAGACATATTCGTTCACCTTGTCAGACTCGTCAAGGAGACGCTCCTTGAGTGCCATGGCGGCGCCGTGGCCGATCATGACATCACGCTCCATCTCACCGAACCGGAGACCGCCTTCACGGGCACGTCCCTCGGTCGGCTGGCGGGTTAAGACCTGCACCGGTCCGCGGGACCGTGCGTGCATCTTGGACGACACCATGTGGTAGAGTTTCTGGTAGTAGATGACACCGATGTAGATGTCGGCCTTGAAGACCTTGCCGGTGATACCGTCGCACATGATCTCGCGGCCGTTGTGGGAGAAACCGAGGGCCTTTAACGAGCCCCGGATATCTGCCTCAAGTTCGCCACCAAAGGCGGTCGCGTTGATACGCCGGCCTTCGAGCGAGCCGACCTTGCCACCGATCATCTCAAGCATGTGCCCGACGGTCATACGGCTGGGGATTGCGTGGGGGTTGATGACCAGGTCAGGGGAGAGGCCGCTCTCGGTGAAAGGCATATCTTCCTGGGGGGTGATAAGCCCGATAACCCCCTTCTGCCCGTGCCGGGATGCGAACTTGTCGCCGACTTCCGGGACACGGAGGTCACGGGTGCGGACCTTCACGAGACGGGAACTGTTCTCGCCTTCCGTGATGATGACCGTGTCGACAATACCATGCTCGTTGGAGCGCATGGTGACGGAGGTGTCGCGGCGCTTCTCGACCGCGATGAGCTCGCCGCTGGGCTCCTCAAGGAACCGGGGCGGAGAGGTCTTGCCGATGAGCACGTCTTTTTCGAGGACCACGGTCTCGGGGTTGATGACCCCGTCTTCGTCAAGGTTCTTGTAGGAGTCGGCACCATGGGCACCGGCAACATCCTCTTCGGGAACCTCGATGCGGTCGATCTGGCCGCCGGGATACCGGCGCTCTTCGCCTTCATAGGTCCTGAAGAAATGGGACCGGCCAAGGCCGCGATCGATCGAGGCCTTGTTGAAGATGAGCGCATCTTCAATATTGTAGCCTTCGTAGGAGAGGATGGCGACCACGAAGTTCTGGCCGGCCGGACGGTCGTCCGAACCGATCAGTTCCGAGGTCTGGGTGTGGGTGAGCGGTTTCTGGCAATAGTGGAGCATATGACCCCGGGTGTCGGGGCGGAGTTTCATGTTGGCGGACCCAAAACCGAGTGCCTGCTTGACCATCCCTGCGCCCATCGTGACACGGGGACTTGCATTATGCTCGGGGAACGGGACGTGAGCTGCACCGATACCGAGGATCAGGGAGGGGTCGATCTCAAGGTGGGTGTGCTCGGGCGTCAGTTTCGTAAAGTCCATGGCGATTAAGAGGTCTTCTTCCTCTTCTGCATCGATGAACTCGATGAGGCCGCGCTGGACAAAGGAGTTGAAGTCCACTTCCTTCTTCTCAAGCCGGGCAAGGTCTTCATTGGTAACCAGCGGCTCGCCGTTCTTTAAGACGATCAGCGGGCGACGGGCCCGGCCCCGGTCGGTAAGGATGACGACATCGCCGTTGTACTCCTTGTGGGAGACATTCACTTCCGGGGAGATGGCGCCCTGCCGGCGCATGGACCGGATCGTGCCTACCAGTTCTTTGGGATCATCGACAAGGCCGATGAGCGCTCCGTCAGCAAAGACGCGTGATTTCTTGCTCATGATTCGCCTCCGATCTTCTCGACCCCGAGATTGTGCAAAATCCTCAGGATCTCTTCTTCATCTTCAACACCTTTGCTGATCTCGACCATCTGGGCGAAGTTCTTGACGAGACCACAATTCGGACCTTCGGGGGTCTCGCTCGGGCAGATCCGGCCCCACTGGGTCGGGTGCAGGTCACGGGCCTCGAAGTGAGGCTGTGACCGGGAGAGCGGGGAGATCACACGGCGCAGGTGCGAGAGCACGGCCATGTGATCGATGCGGTCAAGGAGCTGGGAGACACCGGTACGTCCGCCCACCCAGTTACCCGTGGCAAGCGGGTGGAGAAGCCGTTCGGTTAAGACATCGGCCCGGACAGCGGTCCCGATGGAGAGGTCACGGTGACGCATGCTTGCCCGTTCGAGCTGGTACTTGATATCCCTCGTCAGCCGGTTGAGCGAGATACGGAAGAGGTCTTCCATGAGGTCGCCTGCAAGTTTCAGCCGCTTGTTCGAGTAGTGATCCTTGTCATCGATCCTGCGCTTGTTGAGGACGAGGTCGAAACAGGCCTCTGCCATGCGGCCAAGGAAATGGGCCTTTGCAAGCCGGACCGAGAGGACAGCTTCCTGGTAGCCCTCGTCGCCTTCCTTGAGATTGGCCGGCATCGAGTAGTTGAGGTGCGGCAGGAGATAGTTGTCAAGGACAAACTCGGCACGCTTGCGCTGGTAGTCCTTGGTCTGGTTGGGGGCGAGTTTCTTGCCGACATACATGACACCGCCATCGACCGAGTCGCATTCACTCTCTTCGAGGTTCTGCATCATGAAGGTTAAGATGTCCTCATCGGTCGAGACCGCGTTCACGACTTCCTGGTCGTTGGTCATGCCCAGTGCCCGCATCAGGTCCACGAACTTTAAGTGGCCGGCAACGGACGGGAAGGAGACCTCTAACAGGTTCTTCTTGTTCCTCTCGACAACCACCAGTGCGCGGTACCCGCGGAACTGGGAGAACACCTTGGCAACATAGATGCGCTCATTGTAGCGCTCGGTGAACTCGGTCATGATCTTGTTGGACGCGAGGTCCTCTAAGGTCATGAGCACGCGCTCCGTGCCGTTCACGATGAAATAGCCGCCCGCATCAAATGCGTCCTCCCCGTGGGAGACCCGCTGCGCGTCGTCCATGCCAAACAGGTTGCAGGCCGTTGACCCGACCATGATCGGGAGCTGCCCGATGGTGGTGATGATGGGATCCTGCCGGTCATCGCCATGTACAAGGGTAAGGCTCAGCTGGATGGGTGCCGCGTAGGTGAGGTTGCGCAGCCGGGCCTCGCAGGGATAGAGTTCCCCCTGCGAACCGTCCGCCTCCCGCACCAGCGGCTTTTTTACTTCGATGGTCCCGAGTTCCACCCAGACCGGTTCGTTGTTCTTGCCCCGGTTCTCGATATCGGTCTCGATGACCCGCTGCTCATTTACCACTTTCTGGAGATTATATTTTAAGAAATAGTTGAAGGAGTCAAGCTGGTGGCGCGCAACATGCTCCCGTGAAAAATATGCCCTCGATAAAATACTTCTGTCAATCAGACTGACCAACCCCAAATGTTACTTCTTTGGTCTCTTGATCACGAGACGGTATGCCTCGGCTCTGCCAGCCGTATGACTCGCCCGGATTACTTTTATCACATTGTCGACTTCTGCGCCGATCGTCTTCACTGCAGGATCGTCGTTGTAAATTTTCGGTAAGTGATCCGTAGTAATGTTGTAGCGCGACAGGAGCTCCGATACCTCCTCGTCACTCATAATTTTATGGTCTGGCACCATCGCGTGGTCCAACACATTAAGTTTGGTGCTCAATGAAAAACCCCCTCACAGATGAACAAATTTCCTCTCAGATGCATCACCGCAAAAAACCCACGATTACTCGTGGCAACGGGCCCGGAGGGATTTGAACCCCCGACCACCTGGTTAAAAGCCAGGCGCTCTACCGAACTGAGCTACGAACCCATGTAGTCTTAGATGTACAGCGTTATAACAATGCGTGAAGAACATATAAATGTTCCTGCAATAATTGTTCGCTTTTTGTGAGTTTCCGGACGATTAAGCACAGTCACAGTGCCCGGGAGAACTTCCCGTTTATCTCCCGGAGGCGCACCTCATCTGCCCGTATCTTCTCCTCAAGCCGGCTGATTGCTGCCAGGTCCTCGGCCGGCACTTCGCTGCCGGGCCGGTTGATCGCGCTTGACCGTTTCAGGACAACAAGAAGGTTGGCATCCACCTCAATGCTCTTCCGGAGCCGGGAGTATTCTTCGATCAGCGCGGGTTCAAGTCCCGCATCCTTTGCAATCACTGCCTCAAGACTCACGTCCCTGCGACGTTCGATGACCCGGCTGATCGCTTCGAGGAGCTGGGCAGGGTTGACCGGCTTTGAGACGAAATCCTCGATATTGAGACTGTGCTCCTGCGCTTCTTCAGGAGAGATCTTCTTGGCGGAGAACATGAGGACCGGGATATCCTTGATTCCGGGATTCGCCTTGATCTTCTCGAGGGTCTCCCACCCGTCCATGGGTTCCATCATGATGTCAAGAAGGATCAGGTCCGGCCGGGTTGTCTTGAGGAGGGAGAGCGCTTCGTCGCCGCCATGCGAGGCAAGGGGTTTGAACCCCTTGCGCTTTAAGAGCGCGACAAGACCATCAACAAGGTAGGGGCTGTCGTCTACAATCAGGATCGTCTCGTCCACGTTACCTTCCCCCCGGTTCTGTGCGGGTGCCGGCAGGATTGCAGGGGAAATAGATCCCGCCCCCCGGATGCCGGTTATATCTCACGTGCATAGTATTTCAATCAGGTACCGGGACAGGATACCCTGCCATGCCCGGTACCGTTATTGGGATGAGGGAGTGCCCGAGAGTTCTCCCTTGATCTGCT
>JBFYKS010000044.1:0-4269 GCA_041305785.1 Methanoregula sp.
TTTCTACAGAGCCCATAAAAGGAATTGAGGCCGCCGCGGGGCGCCCTACGGGGCGGCGGCAAGCATCTTTATGGGGGTATAGGGGCATCAGCCCCCATAATCACTTCAAAGGTTTTCCCAAGAAAATAATAATCGGCGAACATTTCCAGAGTTTTTGTATGATTATTGCAATACCTGCCGCCACCCCGTACAGGATGCACCCGCGGCGGCCTCAATTCGGTTTTCATTTCTCATTTCCCCTGGAAACTGCCGAACCCGATTCACCAGTCTGAAAATCTCACGAGAGATGTCATATGATACACTATCGCTTCCGTAAGCCCTGGACCATTGCGTGACATCGAAAGCCTTGCCGCCCCCATAAGAAGCGTAAGGATACGGGCGAGGATGTCTGTTTTACCAGCCGGGCATTTTCGTTCTTTGGGTATGAACCCTGCCGGTTCATGCTCGTTTATACAATGAAAAAATCATTCCTCCAATCCCAAACCGCCGCCAATCCGAAGAAACACCTTCATCCCACACTGGTTGAGGGGAAATCCTCCTTCACGTCACCTTCAGCACCAGAAGGGTCATGTCATCGAATTGCGGGACGTCCCCGCAGAATGCCTGCACCGCGTCGCGGATAGCTCCAGCCATTTCCGATGCCGGGAGGTCTGCTGATGTCCGGACAACCTCCCGTAACCGTTCGTCCGAGAACATCTCTTCGCGGGCATTGATGGCTTCGGTGATCCCGTCCGTGTACATGACCAGCACATCGCCCTTCCTGAGCCGGATATCAACCTCTTCATATCCCGGATCATCGACCAGCCCGATCACCGGGCCGGTGGGCCCGAGTTCCTCAAAGGTTCCATCGGCATGCAGGAGCAGGGGCGGGTTGTGGCCGGCGTTCACGTAGGACAGCGTCCGTTCCTGCCCGTCAAGGATGGCATAAAAGACCGTGACGAAACTCGTTGACCCGCTGTCCTCCATGAAGATCGTGTTGGAGCCGTCCATCACCCGTTGAGCCGACCGTTCCCAGCGGGACACGATCCTGACCGCGGTGCGGGACAGGGCCATGAAGAGCGATGCCGGCACCCCTTTACCGGCAACATCGGCCATCACGAGCGCATGCTTTGCGTCCTTTACCGGAAACACATCGTAAAAGTCCCCGCCCACTTCCCGTGCAGGGATGTTGAGGGCAGCGAGATCGAATCCCGGAATGGGCGGGAGATCCTTTGGCAGGAACGCCTGCTGGATATCGGCAGCAACCTGCAGCTCGGCTTTCTTGCGCTCGAGTTCCTCGGTGTAGAGCAGGATCTTTTTGATCATCGTGTTGATGCCCGATTCCAGCTCGGCAAATTCTGCCGTGTCAACACTCCGTATCGTATGCGCAAGATCCCCCCCGGCAACTTTTCCCACGTCGTAGACAATCGCACCAATAGCCCCGGTCAGTTTCCGGAACATCACGAATGCAAGGACAATACCCATGAGGATCGCACAGATCCCGATGAAGAGGTAGTGCAGGACAAGATCTGCAATGGCAGAATCAAGGCGCCGGGTACTGAAGCAGAGTTCGATAACCACGCTGGCATCGGAGGCTGCCTCCGGGTTTCGGAGATCCACAAAGATGTAGCGGGTCTCTGACCTCTCCTCAGGGTCGGTCACGGTAAAGCCGGCCCGGCTGGAGATTGCCCGTAACGCTTCTTCCTTTCCCTCAGCTCCCGGGGTCCCGCTACTGGCAGCGACATTGCCGTAAAAGTCATAGACCCGGATCCCGAGAAGGTCCGGGTTCACGGCAAGGAGGCGATCGGCCATCTCCTGGTACGAGAGCCGGGCCCGGACATCAGAGAACTCCTGCGACTCCACGCCGACTTCAAAGACATAGCGGTGGTCGGGGCTGGGCAGGTAGGCAAACTTGCGCAGCGTGCCTTTGACGGTCGTGTCGCTTGCGTTCTGGACCGACCGGACCACCGCATCGGCAGCAAAACCCGAGCCGAGCCGGATACGGGTGAGTTCCCGGTAAAAATCCGGGTAGTTCCGGAAATCCACGCCCTCTAATTCGGGCAGTGTTGAATATTCGATGATGCCGTCCTCATTGAAGATATACAGGTCCACTTTTCCGGCATATACCGGTGCCATCCGGTCCCGCAGCTCGAAAAGGTTCATCGCTGCCGGGTCGTTTCCGGCTTCGATATAAGCGTCCCGGAAGAGATGGAGCGAATTGTTCAGGATCGGGTTTAAATCTTCGTCTATGAGCACGAGCCCGGTATTGACCAGCCACACTGATTCAACGGCATTGTTCCGGGTATTATCCGTGAGGATGGTAAAGTCCTCGCGTAACTCGTTTACGGCACCAGAGTACGAGACTGCCAGTGACGAGGCGACAACAATCCCGACAATTAAGGCAATAAACCCGATCAGGTACCAGATGAGCGAGACCGGCCGGCGAAGAGAAGTCTGCCTGCCGGTCATGGGATCACGCACGGGACCGTACCTTTGCACCGGCCCTGCATGGAGCAGGACCGGCAGGAACAAGGATTCGACTGGCTGTTCCCATCGCCCGGACCATGGTGATTATTCCCCGTTTCTGATCTCCGAGACCGGCAGGACACCGGCAACAGCGGATTTGACGGTTGTGATGTTCAGGAGGTTATGCATGGCCACAAATTCCCCGTTTGCAGGTGCCGCCCGGAGCTGCTCGTCAAAGGATCGCGTGTTGTCCCAGTGAAGGTTGTGGAAGACCAGGCCTTTGTTGTAGAGGAACGGACCGGTTATTGCCGATCTTGGATCCGTGAAGTGAAGGGCAGCGACCTTCTCATGAGCAAACGATCCTGCGGCAGTGGCGGGATCGATCCCAAACCCGATGCTGATGAGGATGCTGCCCGCGTACTGCGGCTTTACGTTCACGGCCGAGATCTTTTCGGCAACGCTGCCGTCAAACGGGAGTTCGGTCACGGTCCTGCCACCGTACACCGCTGCAGGGCCCTTTGCTGCACGGACGGCCGCTGCTGCAATGACTGAGGTCTTCATATCGGAACTGCGCAGGCCGCCTATGGTTGCCTTGAGGGCGACAGCACAGATGCCCGTAAAGTCCGGGTACCGGGTCTTCATGTACTGGAAGATCGCAGCATAGACTTCGGTAAGGGTCATGCCTTCGGGTCTGTCGGACGTGATCCGGAGCACATCCGCAAACGGGCCGGTGAATGATGCGGAGAAGAGCGTGAACGTCTTCATCCCGCTCGATTCGAGATCCTGTGCCGTGAAGAAGTCCGGGTTCAGGTTGCCGTCCGTGGGGATCCAGTATACCCTCCCGCCGGCCTGCACCATCTCGCCAGGAAGCGGGGCTGCCTCATCCGGCGTCCGGGCCATTGCTCCAATTGCTACGCCAAACCCGCCGGGCGACAGCTGCATCTCGCGGATATCGGCTGCCGTGACCGTGCCGGTATGGACTGCCGCAAGACTGCCGGTGACGGCAAGGATGCCCCGGGTATCGGACTGGTGATGTGCCGAGAGGGTCCAGCCGGTTCCGGAAATATTCACCTCTCCGGCAGGGGAACCGGCAGCGGATGCCGTGCCGGCAAGAGCTGCTTCTGCTGTCGGGAAATCATCGACAATCCGCAGGAAACCCCCGGCGGTGAGGATCTTGCGGGTAAAGTCCTTGAGCTGGCAGACCGCAACGCGGCCCTTTCGCTCCTTCATCTTCCTGGCGCTCTCCTGGAAGACCCGGAGGCCGGCCGAACTGAGGTAGTCCACGCCAAAAAGATCGAAGATGAGGACCCTGTCGTGGTCGGTGAGGTTCTGCTGGATGGCCGCGGTGACCTGCTGCGCCCCGGTCCCATCCATCCTGCCGGTGAGGGTGAGCACCAGTTGTTCTCCGGTTCTGCTGGCGGTAATCTCCATAATGTCTCTACAGAACGTGTGGAGCCGGAAGGGATTTAGGACTTTCTATGCGTCCCGGGGTGAGAACCGGGAGGAGAGAACGGACGGGGCACTGTTGCTGGCAGGCACGGGTATTTCGTGAGAACGGAGGTTGTGTTCAAAGGCATCCAGGGATAAGTGGAACGATAGGGTTGAACGGAGGTAAAAGAAGCGGGACTGGATGGTCCGTGAGGTGGTGATACAACCGCTTCTCTGGATCCCCGGAAATATTGGGACTTTGCGGGAAGAGGCGCAAAAAATTCCTTTTAACCTCCTATCCGCAATCTTTTGTCAATGTCGGAGGATATCCGGGTTGGTATGCAGCCCCGCCGGACACCCCCGCCACAACTAATCATACGCTTCGTTAACCCCTGA
>JBFYKS010000045.1:0-6648 GCA_041305785.1 Methanoregula sp.
GCTCTGTAGAAACACACATGAACCAATGAGGTTCACACCCGAATGATGAAAATCAGGAGTATTGGACAAAGGGATGGTCCCCCGCCTCAGGGCCCCTCACGGGGCACGGCGGGGCAGATTACCGTACCAGGAATACTGCTCATTGAAGCCGCCGCGGGGCGCCCTGCGGGGAGGCGGCCGTTCATCGCAAACGGGGGTTTGGGGGCATCAGCCCCCATCATCTTTTTTTCTAATTTTCATGGGAAAACCTTTCAGAAACGCTCAGTAGAATTTATGAAGGTGACCCCCTCATTACTGCAAAAAAAATTTTCACATGGGTCCCCATCCACGGCCATGCTCCACAAAGGCGTGCCCTGATGAGGCGGCGAGCGCCCGTGGTCCCATCGCAATCGAATCCAAAAAGGGGGGTCAGGATTTCTACAGAGCACATTATCAAAATCGCTGATCGATTACCAAACGAAAATCGCTCATCGATTGTGAGATCGAAATCGCTCATCGATTTTTGTACAGAAATCGGTGCGCGATTTTTCGTTCCGTCTGTAGTGGGCGCCTTGAAACGGGTTTTTTTCCGCTCATCGTTTGGGAAATGGACATCGCGGATCGATTTGAAAAGCAAATTCGCTCATCGATTTCCGGATCAAAATCGGATCGCGATTTTTCCGGAACGATTTTTTTTCGCGATCCTGATCGCGATTGCAGTCTGTAAATCGGGATCCGGTTGCAAAGACGTATTGTTGTTCTGGAAAATCGCACATGAACCGATCGGGTTCACCCGGACCATGGAAAACGGGCAGAAGATGATGGGTATCACCAGATCCGGCACACAGGCACCCGTTTTGTTCGGGGGCAGCACTCCTTTTGGGGGCATGAACAGGCGTTTTTCCCGTTGTAGCGAGGGGTGTTGTCACCAACAACAAAAAAATCTGCCCGGGGAATACCCGGGCAAAGGGGAAACAGGAATTACAGGTTATTCCAGAAGAGACCTGCCGCCCACTCCGTCAGGACGGTCAGCTCTTTTCAAGGCTCTTTAGTACCATCTGTGCCGCCCTTTCACCGGAGAGGAGCATCCCGCCAAAGACCGGGCCCATCCGGCTCTCGCCCGCAACCGCGTTTGCCGCCATACCGGCAACAAAGAGCCCCGGGAAGACTTCCTTTGTGTGCTGCAGGATATTGGTCTCGGCCCGGTCAGCCCACATGAAACTCTCGCCTTTGACTTTGAGATCTCCGCCTTTCTTCTCGACAAGCCGGGCAACGACGGCGTCATGACCGGTCGAATCCACCGTGCATTTACAGGCCATCACGAGCGGATCGACATGCAGTTTTCCCATCTCGACTGCCGTCCAGTTGATGACAAGCCCGCTGACCCGCCTATCGGCCTTGATCATGACATCCTCGACCGAGGTGAGGTTGAAGAACTCTGCACCCGCATCGCAGGCTGCGGCCGTGAGCTTGGATACGGCTTCGACCGACCGGGCAACATAATACCCGTTCCCGTACGGCTCGTACCGGATGCTGAAGAAGTCAAGCAGCCGGCGTGCCTCTTCCTGCACCACGATCCGGGGGAGCATCATCCCGCCACCCCACATCCCGCCGCCAACGGAGAGCTTCTTTTCTATGACCCCGACTTTCTTTCCCTCGCCGGCGATGATGGCGGCACACGCAAGACCCGCCGGCCCGGCGCCTACCACCGCAACGTCGAGTTCCATGTAATCGATGAGCACGTTCATCTGGGTGGCAAGAATTGCCCTGCTGATGGTGATTTCGTCGAGTTCCATACGCGATCGTCTCCGGAAAATGTGTGGATCAACGTTGGAGGAGCGGGTAAAAAAAGATGTGCAATAATCAACGGATTTTATAATTTAGGGGGGCGGGTGCGGAACTCAGCGCCGCTCCCCGGCATACTGCCGGGCAATTTCGCAGAGTTCCCCGGCCACGCTTACCGGATCTTCGCCAACAATAATGCTGATTGGCTCTTTACCGAACGCCCCCGCATCACAGAAGATCTTCGGAGCATGCGGCCCGGCCGCCCGGACCGCTTCCCCTGCCTTCCATGCCATCGTGGAACCCTCCGTATCCCGGGACACTTCGGGTTCGGCCTGCCGGTCGATTATTGCAAATTCCCAGCCCATCTCCTTACAGTATTTTTCCAGCCACCGGGCAAGATCGGGAGTGTTTGAGAAATCGATCGCCACCCGTATGTCCGGCCATGAATCCATGATCATAGCGATGAGCCGGGCCAGGTGATTCGATGCACCGAACCGGGGTTTGCCGGCAGCCCGTGGCATGCCCGATACGACCGTGATCCGCCCGTCGATGGCCAGGACTTCCGCGGGAGTTTGTGCGCCGGGCCTTGCGTAGACCATGTTGGTCCGCACCTCGGGGATGAGTATGGCGAACTCCCGGCAGTTCTCAATGGTTTCAAGGGCGATTTGCATCCTTCCGGTCATCGCACGATCAACGGGTTGGTTATCGTTCACGGGGATCCCCCCCCGTTCCTGAGCCTTCTTCTGGTAATACGTGCAGAACGATCCGCACCGGGTGCACCCCTCGTTGCAGGGTTCGATATGGATCGTGACATACGACCGGGGGTATTCGAGCCGGAGATCGGCTTCCAGGTGATCGGCTAAGTCGTGAGACTGGAGAACCGTGATCTGCCCGGGCATCACGAGATGGAACTCCACGAAGATCTCGGGGCCGGACCTGCGGGTCTTCAGGTCGTGGAACCCTGCATACTCGCTTGCGTGATCGCAGATGATCTCCCGGATCCGGTTCTCGTCGGTTTCTGGGATGCGGTGATCGATCAGATCCGAGAGCGATCGGACGGTGAGATCATATGCTGCCCGCAGGATCACGACCGCGACACCGAGAGCGACAAGCGAATCGAGGATGGTTAGGCCGGTCAGCCTGATCAGCACGAGCCCTGCCAGGACCCCGGCGGAAGTATATACATCAGTCCTGAGGTGCCAGGCATCGCTCTCGAGCGCAATGGACTCCGTCTGTTTTGCAACCGTCATGAGCCGGCCTGATACATACCAGTTCACGAGCGCCGATAAACCCATGACCGCAATACCGAGATACAGCAGATCCGGGGTGAAATGTTCCGCAGGCTCGCCAACAAGCTTGCGTCCCGCCTCGACGATAATCAGGATTGCAGCAACAAAGATGAGCAGGGCCTCGATAAGACCGGAGATGTCCTCGAACTTCCCGTGCCCGAATGCGTGGCCGGCATCGGGGGGCTCGGCGGATTTCCGGACCGAGAAGAACGCGATGACCGAGGCGATAAGGTCCATCGATGAGTGGATGGCCTCGGAGATGATACTGACCGAACCGATGGAAAAACCGATGATGAATTTCAGGATGACAAGCCCGGTGTTGGAGATAACCGAGAGACGTGCGGTCTTCTCTTTGAGCTGATCGAGCGAGGCTTTGTCAGGGGTCGTGCTCATGAATTCTCCAGTAGTATTCGGTACCGGGTTGCATGAAGATATGGGCCGGTCCGGGTCCCGCAGGGTTCGGATGCCGAAAACCTGCCATGCCCTGATTCCGCTTCGTGCGGGGTGAAAAAAATCCGCGATAACTGCCAGTTTTTTGGAAGTCAACGCCAGATTCATCATCTCTTATCGTACAACGAATTCTGATCGATTATGTCACGCAGGATCCTTTCTTCCCTTGCACTCACCCTGCTGGTGATAGCCGCAATCATTGCCGCCGGCTGCACCGGTTCCACGGTGACACCGGCATCAGAAGAGATAAAGAAGTTCAGTTCAGCGGATGAGATCCGCCAGTATATCGAGGAGAACACGAAGCTTGCCGCTGAGGCGGAGGGCGATCATTACACCAACGGCGTGGGACTGGCACGGGATGCTGCAGTCCCGCAGGCGGCTGTTGCTGAATCTGGTAAGGGCCTGTCCGTATCGCCGCCCTCGCCCGGGTCAGCGGATTACTCGACCACGAACGTGCAGGTAGCCGGTGTCGATGAGCCGGACTTTGTCAAGAACGACGGGAAATATATCTACGTCATCTCAGGCGACACCCTGATCATTGTCGATGCCTACCCGGCCTCCGGTGCCGCGATCGTCTCGAAGACCACGATCGACGATTCACCAAAGGATATCTTCGTCTCGGGCAACCGGCTCGTCCTCTTCACGACCGGATCCCCTTCCCGGGACAGCGGGGATGAACCCGTTTCTGCTTCGCTGATGAAGTCCATGCCCTATTATGGCGGGTACTCGCCCGCAACCCATGCCGTCTTCTACGACATCAGCGACCGGAAGAATCCGAAGGTTGTCAAGGACTACGAGATCGATGGTGATTACATCGATGCCCGGCTTATCAAAAGCAACCTCTACCTGGTCACCCGCGAGCAGGTGTACAACTACCGGGACGAGGAGATCCGCGTCCCGTGCGTGAGGGAGAATGCAAAATGCATTGTCACGCCGGATGTCTACTACTTCGACAACCCCGAGCGGAGTTACGCGTTCACCACCGTCACCTCGTTTGATACAACCAGCGCAAACGAGAAGGATGCAAAGACGTACCTTGTCGGGAACGGCAACATCATGTACGTATCGGAAGACGCGATGTACATCAGTTACCAGAAGTACCACAACATCTGGCGCAGGGGCATGGTTGAGCCGGCAATCGCTGTTGACGACCGGGCTCCCATGAGTTCGTCTTCGGGCGTCACCTCATCCGTACTCTGGGAAGACTTCAACCGGATGAACGAGGCAGAGAAGCAGCGCGTTATCGCTGACATGAAGGCGCAGGAAGAGGAGAAGATCGCAAAGAAGGAGATCGACCAGAGCACCACGGCGATCCACAAGATCGCGATCAACAATGGCGCCATCACCTACATCGCAAGGGGCGAGGTGCCGGGATACCTGAAAAACCAGTTTGCGATGGATGAGTACAACAACAACCTCCGCGTGGCAACCACTTCGAACGTCTATACAACCCGGGGTTCGTACGAGTATAACAATGTCTTTGTCCTCGATTCCGGTATGAAGACCATTGGCGAACTTACCCACATCGCGGAGCAGGAGACGATCTACTCGACCCGGTTCATGGGCGACCGGCTCTACATGGTGACCTTCAAGCGGATCGACCCGTTCTTTGTCATCGATCTCTCGACACCCAATAACCCGAAGATCCTCGGCAAACTCAAGATCCCGGGGTACTCCGATTACCTCCACCCGTACGACAGGGACTATATCATCGGGGTTGGCAAGGAGACGGGGACGAACGAATGGGGCGGGGTCTCAACGCAGGGCATCAAGCTCGCCCTCTTTGACGTGAGGGATGTCGAGAATCCAAGGCAGGTGGGAAAGGTTGAGATCGGCGATGCCGGCTCGGACTCCGCAGTCCTCTCGGACCACAAGGCGTTCCTCTTCGACAAATCAAAGAACCTTCTCGTTATTCCGGCCCGGGTTGTCCGGCAGGACACGACGGGCATGGAGAAGATCGGCAGCACCCCGCCCCAGGTCTGGTACGGGGCATATGTCTTTGGTGTTGACCCGTCAGTCGGCTTCATCCTGAAAGGCACGGTTGAGCACGGGACGCAGTCCGAGAGTTACTACTGGTACGGGAATTCGAAGAACGAGGTGAAACGCTCGCTCTACATCGGGGACACGCTTTATTCGCTCTCGACAGCAAAGATCCTTGCAAACCCGCTTGACGAGATCAGCAAAACCATTGCCACGATCCCTCTTGACTCGCGGGAGGACGTGCTGTATCCGGATGTAATGCGGGCAGGGGAATAAGAAAAAGTATTATTTTTTTTACTCAGGCCGGCACGGCATTCATGCCCGACGGAATTAACTTCGTGAGGACCATCTCGGGGACCTGTCTGGAGGTCTGCACGTTCATGTCGAACAGGGCGTTGTTCCCTGAGGTGCCGAGATATTTGAGCGTGATCTGGAAGTCCGTGTCCATCAGCGGGACACCGAGCGCGGAGACCCGGGCATACCGCGGGCTGATGACGCGCTCCTGGCCGACCACCAGCTTCTCCTTCACACCGTCAACCTCGGTAATAGCCTCGCTCTCGTACGTCAGGACAATGATCTTGGTGGTCCCCATGGTGACGGGTTCGCCATCAGGGATGCTGACCCGGTACGTGGTGCTGTAGGGAAACGAGGTCCCGGTCTGCGAGTCGATGACGGCAACCGTCAGGGTCACGACCGCGAGGAGGGCAACGATAACGATGAGCGCGATGATTCCCAAAAGGATCTTCGTCCCGAAGCCCAGGCCGGATCGTTCCTTTTCAGGCGTCTTTTCTGTAGGGGTATCTGTCATACTATTCTCCTATTCAAGAAACGAGGGGACGAAATATAAATGTGGCGGGCTTTTCCTGCGGCCGGACTACCCTGCATTCCCCATAAAGTCCATTATCCCCCCCGCCCCATTGTTATAGGATTTTGTTATGCGCATCCCGATACAGAATGTCACACCGGAGTCCGGCCAGGCAGAAGTCTGCGGCTGGGTCCATGAGGTCAGGGACCTCGGCGGCCTCGCCTTCATGCTCATCCGCGACCGGACCGGCATCATCCAGGTGACCATCCCGAAACAGAAAGTCCCAGAAGCGGTTCTTGCCGCGGTCAAGGCAGTCTCCCGCGAATCGGTTGTCCGGGTAACCGGGCCGGTCAAAGCGAT
>JBFYKS010000046.1:0-10441 GCA_041305785.1 Methanoregula sp.
CATTCACGGTCCATCAAACGCGAGCTGCGGCCATCACTCCATAAAGCGGAAGGTCCGACCATATCCCGGGGCAATGAGGAGAGTGTGGCATGAGCCGTGGACGACCGCCGCAAAGCGTGCTTTGCATTGCGCTGCCGGTTGCATGGTCACGGGGTTTTGTTACGCCCTGCCGGAGGGAACGCGGAAGTGTCTGCGACTTTGTGATCCACGCGACAGCGTATACCGCTGTTGTCCTGGTCCAGCGGACCCGCCGGCTCCACGGATCGATCGGGGATATTGAATTTTATTACGCAGAACAGATTTCCCGCTTGAGGCTTGTGCCGCAATGCCAGGGCCGGTTCCTGGAATTCTGGACCGGAAGCCCGTACGGTGTACTCCGGTTTTTCCGGTTAACGACAACAGGTCTCATCGAACTCTGTTGTACTGGAGACCCGCTTGCCAGTGCACGGTAAATTCCGTTTGCGCCGGGGCGGGGGATCCAGGGAAACGGGGCCCCTTGCCACGGATTTGGGAATTTGCCACCGGAGGGGAGACACCTCCCGGGAATTCCCCGAATCCGGGCCCGTAAAGGGCTCATAATCCCCCTTTTTTGGAAAATACCATGTCCTAATCGCAAAAATGCAGGCTTTCAACAGGTCAATAATCGGGAATCCACCTCATTTTCACGCCCTTGAAAAGCCTTGTCCCGGACCATGACCTAATGGGTCCTTTTGGACGAGCGAAAGGGGAGAGGGACACAATTCAGACCGACCCGGCATGTCTATGGCCTGGTGGATCTTCCATAATGAGGAACAATTTTGTTCCCTAAAAAAAACCCGCAAAATACCTGCCAATTCTCTAAAAACCCTCAATTTTCTTTCCATTTTTCAAAAAAGCCCCTTTTGAATTAAAATCCATTACCTTTCACGTCGTATATTAGGTGTCAAAGGGGCCTCAATGACCCAACAGCAGAAACGGAGTTCCTGCTTTGGTCCGGAAGAATTGCGCACATCTCCCGGAATAAACGGCCGGAGATCCTGGAGATCTTCCGGCCGTCATACAATCCAAAAAAAACAGGAGGAAACAACACTATGGCAGATTTCGTACAGAAAACCAATGTAAAGACCGCGGTCCGCGAACTCGCGACCCCGATTGCAGATGTATCGGCATTCAACACCATCGTCCAGGCAGTCCTGGATGACAACCCGTTTGCCTGCGTGGCCTACACGGAAGCCGGGGTCACGCATGACCCGGTGGAGAAGACAAAGGAGAACTACGTGGCAAAGATCGTGTACCAGGACACCCTTGCAAAGACCGTGGGCACGAACTCGGGCAAGTTTGGCAGCATCACCGGGTTCAATGCCGGTGCCGCAGCGCTCCTTGCAAGTGCGCCTCTGACGGCAGCCTACGGGGGCACGCCAGTACGGGATTCAGGCAGCGAGACCTACTCGGCAACCCTGAAGTGCCGTGACCCGAACGGCGAGACCTACATGGTCACGTTCGGCCGGGACCGGGTGAACATCAGTTCATACTCGGACAATGCGATCCTTGCAAAGGTCGAGACCTGGGCTGACACCGTTGCGGCCTTGGCCTGAACAAAAGACCTGCGGAGACTTTTGCTCTCCGCAGTTCCGGATTTTTTTAAAGAGGTATTCACGATGGAAACCGAAATCTTAGGCATAATCCTCGCCGCGGTGCTCCCCATCTACCCGGTCCTGTTCATGATCCACCAGCGAATCGGCAGGTACGACGAGGTCGTGGAGGAGTTCAAACGTCTCCGGGACGAGCACGAATACATGAAGGAGGTATATCATGGCAGCTGAACTACAACCGTTCGCAACCGTCACCGGCCTGTACCGGGGCACGTTCTCGGGCCTTGAACCGCTCACCAGGGACCATCCGCTCACGCAGGAGGAAGTCCGGCGAAACCCGATCTTCTATGAGCTGGAGCTCCAGCCCGAACAACCGGATGGAGATCTTATCATCGATGTCATCTACGACAACCTTGCACCCATCCGGCTGCAGGACCTGCGGCGGGGAACCGACATCCCGCGGGGCGTCCGCTTCTGGCCGGACTGGTTTGATATACCTCCCTACCGGGAGATGCGTGACATTGATGGCCGCAGGGTCTACCCGCGATCGCCCGGCACCCACACGGTAAGGATCCGCACGGCGCGGCGCAAGCCCGGGAAGGCCCGGGATTTTGGCCCGGCAAACGGCGGCTCGACCAGCCCGGTCTTTGAGTTCACAATTTTGGCGGATGAGAACAATGGGGACTAAAAAGACGATGACGGCCATGAACGCAGGCATCATCAGGTTATCCGGGAAGCGGTATGATGTTTGAAAATGCTATGCAGACCCGGGTCGCCATATGTGGTACCGGCGTCCTGCTCGCCATCATTTTTTTCCTGGCCCATCTCCCGCTGCTCCTGCTCATTGTGCCTGTCGCTATCCTCTTCCTTGGCATCGTTTCTGATCCGGAAGAGACCCATGCGGTATGGTACGGGATGCTCAACACGCTTGGGATCTTTGACCTGGGGGTTCTGACCGACGCGGAACAGCAGAACTACGCGGAGAAGCGGCATTACTTCTGGTTCGGAGAGGTGGCCTCGGCAGCAGCACTGGCTGCGGCCTTCGCCGTCCCGGTTGGGCTATTCCTTGCGGAACGGACCGGGATCGCTGCTGCGTTTACCGGGGCCATGTTCCTCTTCCTGCCGCTCTTCATCTTCCTGCCAAAACTCATACGGCAGGCAATGAAGACGGACGAAGAGGCCATGATCGCACTGCTGGGAAAGAACGAGCAGGTCAAACGCGTGTTCTGGTCCCTGTTCCTTGCACTTGCCGGGCTCGTGCTCGCGCAGGTGATGGAACCGGCACTGGCCCGGCAGGTTGTCGGGATCCTGATCGGAGCCGGGGGATGAAGGCAGACCCATCTCCCCAATTATTTTTTACATCAACGGGGCCTGCCCCAAAAACAAAAAAGCTAACCTATTACCCGGTTCCCCGCTCGATGATCCGGAGGTAATCGGTAAAGAGATATTTCTTGTACCGATTTTTCCGGTGATCTTTCGGAGAATCTCCAGTTTTTCGAACTGGTCCACCAGATCATAGGCAGGCTGGTGACTGATACCAAGCGCTGAACTGATATCGGTAGCGGTGACGATTGGTTCTGCCGAATCAGAGGATATGTTTCGACAGTCAGAAAACATGACCTGCCGGTTCTTGCTGCAATCAGAGATGCATTTGAGGGGAAACCGTTTATCCCCTCCATAGCGTAAGTGTCAGGCTGAACTGTCACCGTTTTTTTTACGATTCCTTTGAAAAAAATTATGAGGGGATTCTCTCTGCCTTGTAAAATCCCCTGCCAGCATAGGACTGCTGGTCGGTGAACGGGCTTGTCGCAAACCGGAACTGCCATACGACCTGTTTGTCCGGCGTCACTTCGATAATACGGTCAGCCTCCGTGATCAGGGTATTGCCGTTTTGTAACCGGTTCGCATCCCGCACCGGAAAGGAACTGGGTTCAGTTACCTTGAACCTCCAGACAATTGCCCCCTCTGGATCTATCTCAAGGATCTCATGCGGCCTGTCATGATTTGCCACAAGGATTGAGCCATCCGGGAGTATCAGGGGATCGTGCTGTGCTCTCAGGACACCCTCGCCCATCTTCCGCACGAGTTTTCCCTGCGGATTGACTTCCGCAATGAAATTGAAGTTTCTTGGGCTGATGAGTGTATTGCCGTTATCGAGCCGCGTCACTGCATTCGTGTGCGTCCACCCCTCCTCCGATATACTCGTATATTCAGGACCCGTAAACACGTCCTTTGCATACCATGACCAGACACGCTTCCCGGAGGGGTCAACCTCTTTTACCTGAGCATCGCCGGACGTATCGGAAGCTCCAAACGCGACCAGGGTGTTGCCACTTGAAAGCCGGTCGGCATCATGGGAAACTTTTGAGTCAAGATATTTCCATACGACCTGCTTGTCCCGGCTAATCTCGTACACCCCGTTCCTTGGGAGGAGCGTCAGGATGTTGCCATTTGGCAATACTTCAACATCCCATCCCGGGTTTGTATATTTTTTTAATTCATTCGGCAGCGGGTATTCCCACAGGATCTCCCCCAACCGGTTCACTTCAATGATCCGCGGGTTGGCAGGATCATGGTTGTCAGGCAGGATCGTTGTTCCCGGCACGATCTTCTCCGGAACCGAAATGTCAACGATGAATGTTGGATCCACTGTCCCGCGTTTCAGGATTTCTGCCATAGTTGGTGAAGGTGCCACAGCAGGCGGGGTAACCGGGATCTCCTGTTCCGGCGTGAGCGTGGCATATAACCCTGCGGGAGTTACGGGGGTCCCTTGACCGGAAGGCTGGGTACAGCCGGTAATCAGAATGAGCAGGACGAGAAATATACAACCGAAAATATCCCGTGCAGTCATGAAAGAGAGATCAGAACATTGGATATTTACATCTTCTGGATTGTTACAAAGAAAAAACCAATTGCCGGGTCAGTGTCCCTTGTACGCTTCATACGCCAGGGCAAAGTCCCCGGGCATCATTTCAGGATCTTCACGGATAATCTTCCGCAGGAGACCGTTTGGGATATCTTCGCCGCTGTGGACCGGCACGGGGGTAAACCTGCCATCATCGGACTTCATCCGTACATGCGATCCTTTCTGGCGGATGATGGTAAAACCAGGCGTCTCTAGAAAAGCAATGAGCTCTTTGCCCCTTAACCGGAAGCATTACGCACCCGGGACGATCTCAACCTCGCGGAATCCCACAAATGTATTGTGATGTTCTGCTT
Source organism: Methanoregula sp. (assembly GCA_041305785.1). Classification (GTDB taxonomy): domain Archaea; phylum Halobacteriota; class Methanomicrobia; order Methanomicrobiales; family Methanospirillaceae; genus Methanoregula. The sequence goes on from JBFYKS010000046.1 coordinate 4,791, forward strand.
TGGGAATCTTCCATGCAGAGCTCGATAACTTCCCTGATGCGGACGAGTGCCTCATCGATGGTTTTTCCATAGGTGTGGCACCCTTTGAACTGGGGGCAGGATACGATGAAGATCCCATCCTCATCAGTCTCGATCATGATGGGAACATGGATCGATTTCATACACACATCATCGGTATTCATGCATTAATTCTTTTTTGCACGGGTTGTCACTGGCAGGTATGACCGGGGGATTAGGGGGCACGGGAACGAGTCGTATGATCTCGCTCTGTCAGAATCATGGGATTCCCGAACCGGAGTTTTCTGCACATCCGGATTGGTTCAGTGTGACATTCGCAAAAAATTTCTACACGGATGAGCAACTTCTCGCGTTCGGGCTTTCTGACCGGCAGGTTCAGGCAGTGCGCCATGTGAGGGAACAGGGCATAATCATGAATAAAACGTACAGGGACCTTACCGGGGTAATTGATCGGACTGCTCTCCGGGATCTGAATGATCTCTGTACAAGGGGAATTTTCCTGAAACGGGATAAGAAGGGCAGGGCTACTGAGTATGTTCTGGTGAAAAAGAATCCCGACAATCCCGACATTAGCCCGATACGATCGTATCTATTGTCCGGGAGATCAACGGTTTGCCCGGGTATTTAGAGGACAAGACCGAAGTGCTCGAATCCCCGCTCGACCTCAGCTTCCCCACCGCCCTCTCCCAGCACTGCACATATTCCCGCGACCAAATCTTTGCGGGGCTCAGCCACTGGACCCCAACCGGATCAGCGTTGCCGGCAAACACGAGGGAGTTCTGTATCTCCGGAAGAAGAATCCCGGCATCTTCTTCATCACGCTCGAGCAAATCAGAGAAGCACTTCTCTCCGTCCACGATGTACAACGATTACGCGATCAGCGAGCGGTTGTTTCACTGGCAGCCCCAGAGCACGACATCGGCATCGTCCCCAACCGGCCAGCGGTACATCCCCGGAATATCGTGGAATCACGTGACAATGGCAGTGCATCACGGACTGCCCCGCCCTCACTCCGACATTGAACCCGATGTTGTAACCATCCGGTGAAAATCTCTCCTCAATTACGCTCTTGCACAAAACAACGAGCTCACCCGCAGCCCCCCGCTCCTCTTCCGTCAGCGGAAAAATCCGGCGTGTGCCGGAATGGGATGACGAGCAGGAGGCCTCTGTTGACCGGGAACCGGTTTCAGGGTAGTGACCTACTCATCTGACCTGCCGGCTCGCAAAATTTCAAATAGTCCTGCAGAAATATATTAATCAACAAAAACCGGGGGAACATGTATGGCAAAACCCATTGAAATTGGTCTGGTGCTCGAGGGGGATGACGCCCGGCGATTCCACAAATACATGGAGAACCCGAAGATAACAAAAGAAGGACGCACCCTCATCCGCGAAGCCATCAAAATTGCAAAATCAGAAAAACTCTATGGCTGATCTCTCTTATCCTGACATCGTGTTCAGGCCGCTTGATGCGTATGACGACGTATCTTTGTTTCATTCAACTGAGGGAGAGCTGGATGATTTTCTCAAAGAGGACGCCCTCGATAACCAGGCAAACCGGCTCTCGGTAACTTTCCTCGCAACATGGAATGACACGATTGTGGGATACTTTACCCTGGTCAACGACAGCATTGTTGCTGAAGCCGTAGACAAATCGGACCGCGAACCCTCGTGGGAATACCGCAAATATCCTGCAATCAGGATCGCCCGGATGGCACGCCACCGCGATTTTTCCGGTCATGGCATCGGTACGGTCATGCTCCTGCGTGTTTTTATCATTGTCCTGCACGTCTCGCAATTCACGGGCTGCCGGATCATAACCGTGGATTCGAAACATGGTGCCGTTGAATGGTACCGGAAGAACGGTTTTACTCGTGCACAGGTTAAACCCCATGATGATACCATACCGCTCTACATGGACTTCCACCGGTTTGTCTCGCAGGAAGAGCAGCGTGTGATGTAAGAACCTTAAAAAACAGTTCTAAGGTTTTTTTATCCATGGCATGACAAGCCCGGATATCTCATATCTGCGCCGTTTAATATCCCCTCCTCCCCGGCACAACCCTCCGCACTCCGGCATATCCCTGGCATACGGTGAAATCACGTGGCAATGGCCGTGCACCACCATCTGTCAGGTCACGAAGCCCCGCCCGGCCCCGGATTCCCCACCGCCCTTTCCCTGCACTGCACCTGGTCCCGCGACCAGATCTTCAGAGGGGTTCGGCCACTGGACTCCTGAAAAGATCAACGTGGCCGGTAAACCCGAAGGAGTTCTGTATCTCCGGGAGAAGAATCTGGACATCTTCTTCATCACGCTCGAGCAAATCAGAGAAGCACTTCTCGCCGTCAACGATGTACAACGATTACGCGATCAGCGAGTGCCTCTAACACTCGCAGTCCCAGAGCACGACATCGGCTTCGTCTCCGACCGGGCAGCGGTACATCAATGGCAGCTCGAAGGTGCTGCTGTTTGTCCGGGAGTTCAATAAGATAGGGAATGTCTCGCAGCCGTTCGTGTGCCTGGGGACTGCCCGGTATGTGAGCCATGAGGGGAGCAAGCCGATGAGTATCATATGGCGGCTGGATGCAGAGATTCCGGCGTGTTTTATGCTAAAAGGCGGGGAAGGGGATGTGACAGAGACCGTCAGGGCTTACGCCCTCCACGTCCGATAATCGCTGACCCGCAAATCGCCGGCAGCAACACAACCATTAGGGACAAGTCCGAAAGCAGAGTGTGCATGAGGCCGGTAAAAGTTATAGTCCACAGCTCCTTCAGGATTGTCGCGAAGCACCGGATCGCCAGATTTTAACGAAAAAAAAACACGGTTTCATCCTTTACGAAAAATACGAAAAAAGCACAGATACGGTTATCACAAAAATTACCCGAAAAGATTCTATGCATAAAAAACAATAAAATGCTGAGTCATCATGTCCTCCTCGAGCGGTTCCGTTGAAGAAAAAATCCGTATGCTCCCACCGGATCTCCGTGAGGAGGCAATCCACTATATAGACAAACTTGTCAAGCGGTCAAAAAGATCCCCGCCCGCTCCATTCAGGTGTGCAGCCGAAGGGACGCTCGCCGAACTCGGCAAACGGTTCTCCTCGGTTGAGCTCCAGCACAAGGCAATGGAGTGGCGGGAAGCCTGATGTATCTTCTCGATACCAATATCTTCCTGGAATACATACTCCGCCGATCGCGGGTGGAGGAAGTCAAAGATTTTTTTCACCGGGCCGATCTTTCGACCCTGAACATCAGCGATTTCTCTTTGCATTCGATTGGCTAAATTTACCTGCGGGAACATAAATCAAAAGAATTCCTTACGTTTGTCAATGAAGACCTCGTTGCCAGCGGGATTCGGGTCGTATCCCTTGAACCTGATAATTTTTCAAAGATAACTGATGCAGCAGATCGGTTCCATCTCGATTTTGACGATGCTTATCAGTACGCTGTTGCGGAGCAATACGGCCTTTCCATAGTCAGTTTCGACAGGGATTTCGACCGCACGGATCGGAAACGGATTGTTCCGGCGGATATTTCATAACAAATTCATTTCTCAACAAACAAGGTCGGGAATGTCTCGCAGCCGTTCGCGTGCTTAGGGACTTCCCGGTATGTCCGGCATGAGGGGAGCAGGTCGACGAGTATCGTGTGGCGGCTGGATGCAGAGATCCCGGCGTGGTTTATGCAAAAAGGCGGGGAAGGGGATGTGACAGAGTCCTTCAGGGCTTGCGCCCCCACAGCCCGCGTGGGCTTGACCCTGGAGGGTGGGGAATCAGCTTCAACAAAAAATGTTCCACGAACGAAAAAAGTCGGCGTGTTTTATTTTAATCCAATCAAAGCCCGTCCTTTCCCGGTGAGACGATATTTTTGCTTGCTGCTGTTTGGTTTATCGGGGATTGTCAGTGAGATCAGATCTTGCAGGATAGCTGGCTTCAGGTATGCAGATCTGAAGTGTTTGTCATCTTTCAAATCGAGAATTACCTGAAGCTCTTGTCGGGACATTTCACCGTCAAACGATTTGAGGAGCCGGATAACTTCCGGGGCAACCCCCGGAGTTACCCCTACAGTCTCCCCCGGAGTTACCCCTACAGTCTCCCCCGGAGTAACTTCATGGGTCATTTCGGGAGCGAAGAATGTCAGCGTTACCCCGCGTTCATTCTGAGACCACTGGGGAAGAGGTAAGCCGCGATCCGTGCAGGTTTTCTGGATCAGAATACTTCCACGGCCGATCTTTTCCATGAATCCTCTGAGATACAATACATGGGCGATGTCTGGATTACGAAGTACGGAGATGTGTCCGATAGCCAGTTTGTCCGGGGTCACACCTTTGGGAAATCTGCCCGTGTTCTCAATCTCTACACGATGTGGATAGATACTGATGGTAATTCCACCGGAGAAATCACTGTAGTCGCGATGAGCGAACGCGTTAACCAGTCCCTCACGTATCGCAGGAGAGGGATACATTGGCTCATCACGGCGTTTGAGATCATCTGCCGTAAAGTCTGCCGAGGTAGGGGTGTTTCGCTGGATAAACCTGAATACATCTTCCAGCAGGGGAACCAAAGGCCCTTCAAAGGATTTCATGTCCCGGTATTTGTCATCCGCCCGATCTGTGGTGAATCGCACGGCTCTGACCCGGATCTGCGGGTACCGCATTGCAGGATTTGCCGAAAAGAGGACATCGCCACCATTGGTTAGTTTGCCATATTTTACGATTGAGAGATCTTCGAGAACTGCAATCGCATTGTCGGAATCGCGAAACTGAAGGCGTCCGGTTTTCTGGATTGCCGTGACCGCAGAATGGATTTCTGTTTTGTCCAGATCCTTATCGGGATCTGCGGAAGAAAAACGCCGTTCCCATCGTTCCGGCTCAATCTGTCTGCGGAGTATAATATCACGGATCGTACCGACGTCTGCCTTCCGGGTCCCCTTTCCATCGCGAAGATAGATGATATTCTGGAATGCGTAGGGCTGATCGTTACCTGCTGGTACTTCAATGACGATCAGATCCAGACCCTGTATTTTTTGTACCTGGATGGACACCAGTGTTTTTGGGGTAAGATCTTTTTCCAGCATCTGTTCAAGGGTTTTCACGGTTGCGGCGGCATCGTCAACACCGGTAATTTTCCCCGTATCGTCAATTCCGCAGACTACGTAACCCCCACTTGATGCATTCAGGAAGCCGCTGACAACCTGGCCTATGGCTGAAACATCCTGGCAGACGGACCTGAATTCGATGCTGTGATTTTCCCCGAGCTGCAGGGTCTCTTTGATCTTGTCAATCTTCATGGCTGGTCCTTGGTTCTTCGATCACGCCGGGAGTCCTGAGTGCTGTTTCTGATGTTTTCCCTGATATATGCTTCAATTTCCTGGTAGCGTGAAAACTGGAACATAATAATCGCCTGTGCTTCGTAATCATTACGGAATTTATGTGCCCAGTTGCCTCGCCGATCCTCTAAGGGCAATTGCGAATCTATTACGTCCTCTAACATATCTATTGAACGAAGATCCACGAGGGGCGTTTTCGAAGGCGAGAGTTTTTTTCGACCGGTTTTACCTTTAAAACCCAGACTGTTCAGTAAAGTCCGGGCAAAAAATACATCCTCATGAACAAAAATCCAGCGGAGTTTTT
>JBFYKS010000047.1:0-3482 GCA_041305785.1 Methanoregula sp.
AAAGAGCCGGTCCACCTTCTCGCCATGAGCAATAAGCTGCTCGGCAAGGGCAGAGATGATCGTCCGCTTCTCTTCTCTGTCGAGTTCTTCCCAGACGCGCCAGCGCCCGTCGGGAGTCTTATCCCGGATTCCCAGTCTTTTGAGGAACTGCCGGGCTCCCTCCTGGTTGTTGCTGATCCCTTTCACGAACGGGTCATCGTTATAGGCAAGCGAGAGGTGGATCGGGCGGGTTGCCGTCCCGTAGCAGTTGAGATCCTTTTTATGGACCTCCACCGACTGGTGCCGCACCCCGTCCTCCACGATGATCTCCCGTGCCGGGCCAACAAGTCCGCACTTCTCCCGCGCCATCATGTCCCCCACGTTGCCGACAATCGCAAGTTTGGCCAGATCGATATTTGAACGGTCCAGCTGCTTTGCGATCAGGTACGAGACCCCTGCGGCGCTCATCCGCGTGTGACCGTACGGGAGGCAGTTGACCTGCGTGTACTCCCGTTCGCAGGGCTGGCTGATGTGGTGGTCGACGATTAAGACCTCCTTTTCGGTGAGTCCCCGCTCCATCATCAGGTTCTGCTGCCCTGCACCCAGATCGGAGAAGATCTTGAACGAATCATCGTCGGGCACCTGAGGCATGGTGAGTGGTTCGAGCTGGCGGACAAAGACCGATTTGACCGATATCTCCTGCCTTGAGATGGCCTGGGACAGGATCGCCTCGCAGGCAATCCCGTCCGCGTCGATGTGGGAGATGATGGTAATTTCCGAAGCCTGCGCGATCTGCTCCGCAGCCGCTTTTACATCATCACAAAAACCCATTGCATATTATTAGGGAGTTCCTACACATGAATTGTACTTCAGTATGCAGCCGGAATGTTATCGGGAGTTTGGGGAGACCGGGCTTATCACACCTGCCCGGATGCGCGCCGTAGATGCAAACGCAGTCGCGCTGGGAGTCACCGGGCTCCAGCTGATGGAGAGCGCAGGCAGGGCTCTTGCAAATAATGTCCTCACCTTCAACCCGGCCCGGGTTCTCATCCTCTGCGGGAAGGGCAACAACGGGGGCGATGGCATGGTTGCCGCCCGGTATCTCCAGCGGGGAACGGAGACTTCTGTCCTCTACCTTGACAGCGGGAAGCGAAGCAGGTCCTGCGAGCACCAGCTCGCCGCCATGAGCCACGCGGCGGTCAGGCTCCACCCGTTCGCGTGCCGCGAGGATCTCGTTTTGCTCGCCCCCCTGTTCGAAAAGGCGGACGTGATCATTGATTCCCTGCTCGGGATTGGCATCACGGGCAGCATCCGCGAACCCTTTGCCACCGGTGTTGCTATGGCGAATGAATCTCCGGCAAAGATTGTTGCCGCAGATGTCCCGACTCCGGGCATGCGGGCGGACCGGATCTGCGCATTCCATCGCGCCAAGATGGCAGGATCAACCGTCATCGATATCGGGATCCCGGCCGAAGCGGAATGCTGTGTCGGGCCGGGGGATCTTACCCTGCTTCCTGCCCGGAACCCGAAGGCGCATAAGGGTGTGGGGGGTACGGTGCTCGTCATCGGAGGGGGACCGTACCAGGGCGCACCCTACCTTGCCGGGCTCGGCGCACTCCGGGCCGGCGCGGATATTGTCCGGATCGCATCCCCGGCATTCGAGCCGATCCCGGATCTCATCTACGAACGACTCAAAGGGGATCGGGTCAGTGAGGAGCACACCGAACGGCTCATTGCGCTCGCGGAGGCGGCTGACGTCGTGGTCTGCGGGAACGGGCTGGGCACGGAGAGCCATGCAGTCATGGAGGCTGTTGCACCGCACTGCAAAAAGGCGGTCTTTGATGCCGATGCCCTCCGGCTCCCCCTGCCATCAGCGCAGGAAGAGTCGATCTATACGCCCCATGCCGGGGAGTTTACCCGGATAACCGGTAATCCGGTGCCGGAGGATACTGCTGGACGGGCACGGGCAGCACGGGCGGCTGGTATCCGGGGAACGGTTCTTCTCAAAGGAAAGACCGATGTCATAACTGACGGGGACCGGGTGCGGTTCAACCGCACGGGTCATCCGGCCATGACGGTGGGGGGCACCGGGGACGTGCTGGCAGGGATTGCCGGGGGGCTCCTCTGTCATCTCCCCGCGTTTGATGCCGCCTGTATAGCGGCATACGTGAACGGGAAGGCCGGCCAGCAGGTGGCAGCGGAGCGGGGTGCGGGGATGCTGGCGTCCGATCTCGTGGACCGGATCCCCGGAATATTGTTTGGGAAAGGTGGATAAATGGCAGAATTTTCGCATATACAGGATGACAAGGCACAGATGGTGGACATCAGCGGGAAGAACGATGTGACCCGTGAGGCAACAGCAGCAGGAAAGATCTACCTGCGTCCGGAGACCCTTGCAGCAATATGGGGTGGGACTGCAGTCAAGGGAAATGTCCTTGCAACTGCCCGCGTTGCTGCTACCATGGCGGTCAAGAACACGGCAGCCATGATCCCGATGTGCCACCCCATTCCCATAAGCTCGGTTTCCGTGGATTTTGTAAACGGCGACAAGTTCATTGAGGCAAAGGTTACGGTGAAGATGACCGGCAAGACCGGTGTCGAGATGGAAGCGCTGACCGGTGTCTCGCTTGCGCTGCTCACGATCTGGGACATGGTCAAGTCGGCCGAGAAGGACAAGGACGGGCAGTACCCGGTTACTGCTATTACGGAGATCCGGGTAGTGGAGAAGAAGAAGGGGAAGTGAGTTCCCCTGTTCATGCTATTCTTGATTTTCTAACGCTCCTGGGGCTGACGCCCCGCCGCTGGGCAACCCCTTTGCGATGCTTTACGCGCAAAACGCCTCGTCGGGTTTTGCGCTACTCATTACCTGTTGTGAACTTCAACCGTATTATTGCCGCCGCTGGGCTCCCTTCTTGGCGGGGGCAGGTATCAGAATTCGATCTTCAGGCACAGATTAATTTCCTGAAAAGGACAAATGGTACAAAAAGACCAAAACGGTGACTATCGCATGGCAAGGAACACCACTCCCCTTACCGAGAAAGTGCTTGTTTCGGTGGATACCAAACATGCACTTATGTCCATCAGGGAACCCGGGGAACGGTACGGGGACGTGATCGGACGGGTGCTGCAGGAACGGAAGCGTCATGACTTCATTGCGCATCTCGACAGGATCGCAGAGGAAGGAGAATTCGTCCCGCTTGACAGCGATCCCGAATATGCGAGCCTGAAAGAAGAGATGCGGCGTGAGAGTAAACATCGACAAGCGGGCGCTGCAGTACGTTAACGGTCTGCCGGAGAAGAACCGCAGGATCGTCAAGCAGCACCTGCAGAAACTGGAAGATCCCTATACCGCCCCTGATGTGGAATTATTGCAGAATGGTCACTGCCGGATGCATATCGCGCACTCCTATACGGCATTCTTCGATGTCCTTCCAGGGGGTGTTGTTAATATCCTCGAAGTTATGACGATCGAGGAAGCGCACAAGCGATACAAGCGGTTCGGG
>JBFYKS010000048.1:0-4601 GCA_041305785.1 Methanoregula sp.
ACGTTGTCGTATGAGCAGTCGGCAGACGGGCTCTCCCTTTTCTACGAGGAGGATGGGATCGGGATCCCTGGTGAGATGAAAGAAGAGATCTTCTCGCGGCGCCTCGAGAGCAGTCGGGGGATGGGGCTGCACCTTGCCCGGGAGATTTTAAGTATCACCGGCATTTCCATACGCGAGAATGGAAGAAATGGCAAAGGCATACGGTTCGTGATCGGGATACCCCGCGGGGGATACCGGTTCGGACGGGAGTAATCCGGAAAAAACGAAAAAGAGAACGATTCTTTTTTTATCAGAGATAATTATTCTTGCGCAGCCAGTCAGCCTGCGGGGGAAGATACCGGTAGATGATATCGCACTTCTCATCCTGGAAGCTCCACGGGACAACGATGATGATATCGCCTTCGCGGATCCATGCCCGCTTCTTGATCTTGCCCTTGATCCTGCCCATCCGCTCAACGCCATCGTAACAGCTGACGCGGATATGGTTGGCACCCATCATCAGTTTGGCCTGCGCGAACTGCTCGCCCAGTTTCTTCTTGGGCAGCCGGACGCGGACGACGGGTGTGCCATCAGGATTGAATTCAGTGGGGGTACCGGAACTTCCAGGTTTTTTTGCGTGATTGTTAATTAAGCACAACTCCAATGGTATATAACAAGGACGTAAAACCTATTGAAGGTATGTATCCGGTAAAATAGAGCTTACCTGCCGGATCACAAGACCTGATTGTGGAGCTTTTCGCCAAGCCATGGCAAAAAATCCTTCTTGCGCGACATCACGCCATCGAGTCTCATGGGCAGATCCCGACCAAAGAGTGCCAGCAGGAGCGCCGGTTCGGCATCCCCGTATACCTCGCTTGCATTCTCCATCACGCAGGTGAACAAGACCAGCACGAGGTCGGCTCCATAACCAGATCTCATACCGGCCAGCTCCTGCCGGATCTTCTCATCCCGCTCCCGGTTCCAGTTCGAAGACGGGACCATCACCTGCGCAATGATCACCTTTTTTTTTGAGAGTCCGAACTCCTTGGTGTCGCGGGAGAGGAGGGTGGCAAGCGGGACTCCTGACAGGTCCATGCCCCGTTCCAGCAGGGCAGCACCCAGTTCTGCCGGGTCGGATTCGGCAAGCGGGGCGAGGAACTCGACTGCCTTTTTGTCCCGGTGCGTTGTCGTGGACATGCGCAGGACAAGGGTATCGGAGAGGATCCCCGAGAGCAGGACACCGGCAATGCCCCGGGAGGGGACGAGCCCGGATTCCATGAACTTCATGGTTATGATGGTCGAGGTTGAGCCGACCGGATCGTTCAAAAACTTCACCGGTTTCAACGTGGTTATCGGGCTTAACCGGTGGTGGTCGATGATCTCCACGATCTCCGCTTCACCGATCCCGTCCACTGCCTGGGAGACCTCGTTGTGGTCGAGGAGGATGACATGACGCCTCACGTCATCGAGCAGCGTGGTCCGGGTCAGGACGCCGGCAAGTTTCCCGTCGGCGGTTACTACGCAGGCGGCCCGGAATTTCGAGCCGGATACTACCTGCCGGGCATGGGCGAGCGTGTCCGATAAGGCAAGGACGGGCACCCCGCGCTCCATGACATCCCGTGCGGGAAGAGAGAGATTGATCATCCTGCCAACGCCAAAGGCATCGAGCGGGGTTGCAAGAACCGGGACCCCTTTCTTCTCAGCAGCCGTTGTCACCCGTTCTCCGACCGGCGCACCCTCAGCAATGATCAGGCAGGCGATCCCGGCCGAGATGAACGCGAGCTGGGCCGGCTCATCGTCCCCGACCACGGCGATGTCTTTTGCCGTCATCCGGGCGAGGGTTACATGCAGGGCGTCGATGGCGATATGGACCCGGCCCTCCAGGAGGCGCGGGGATGACACCCTGACCTCCGCGCTCAGGATCCGGGCCAGGGTCTCCACCGCAACCGGGGTCATCGTCAGTTCGGCAAGGTGGATCTTCTGGAGGTAGGCAGCAGCAAGGGCGTGCTCACCGATCATGCCGACCGGTTTTTTGTTCGGGTCGGTGATGACCACGTTCCGGATTGCTTCCTTTTTCATCAGGCCTGCAACATCGACAGTCGGGACATCCTCATGAAGGGAGAAGACAGGTTTGTAGCTGATATCCGAGAGCCGGGGTTCAACCGAGGGGATGAACGCCGGGCTCTCGATTTCGAACCGTTCCAGCATGTACCGGGTCTCGGGGTTCAGCTCGCCGCACCGGGCCGGGACGTACCTGCCCGGTTCGGAACGGTTTTTAAAATCTGCGTACCCGATGACACTGGCGATGCTGTCGGTGTCGGGTTTCTGGTGTCCGAAGAGAAAGATCTGGTTCATGGGAGTCCTGCCCGCGTTCCTTTTCCTGTTTTTTTGTATATAGTTGCTTTTGAAGCTCATAAGGTACGGCAGGGAAAACAGTGATGCGGGAACGGGAGGCGGTCACCAGCCCGGATCTGAAAATCCGGACTCTGGAGAAAAACTAACAGAAAGCTGAGATGTATTACGATGGGGCCACGGGCGCTCGCCTTTGTGGAGCAGGGCCGTGGATGGAGACGCGTGTGAAAAATTATTTGCAGGAATGGGGGGGGTTTAGAGGGCTTGCCCCCGCATGTTGCCTCCCCCTCTCTTTGGAGAGGGGGGATCACCTTCGCAAATTCTACTGAAGCGTTTCTGAAAGGATTTCCCATGAAAACCATCATAGATTGAGATTCCAGATCTTTTGCATGACACTTACGATGGTTGCCGCCACCCCCGCGGGGCGCCCCCGTGGCGGCCTCAATTCGGTTTTTTATGAAATGCCACACCAGAGATTGTCCGTCCAGAGAGTCCCGTATTGAGTCCACCCAAAAGCGTTATCGCACCCGCAAGCCCAGGACCATTGCGCGGACGCTTTTAGGTCCTCGCCGCCCCCATAAGGAGCGAGAAGGATACGGGCGAGGACGGTTGTGTTCAAATTTTTTCATCCGATTTTCATCATTCGGGTGTGAACGCCCGTTCATGCTCGTTTCTAAAGAGCCGGAACATTTGGAAAAAAACCGGCATGAACACCCGTTCACGCCCGTTTCACGAAAACTGCGGTCACTTCCTCTTCCACAACCACGCCTCGTAGCAGAGAAGGACGAGGATAACCAAAATCCCGCCAAGGAAGAACGCCAGTGCGGTATCGGGCGATGTGCCGGTTCCCAGATCGATTGGACCACCATACGCTGCCTTGGCAGTCATGATCTCTTCGCCGCCAGCCTGCCGGTCGGCAACGGTCGGTGACGGGGGGGATGCCAGGGCAAAATTCTCCGCAGCGCCGGTCATCCCGTACATGCCGGAGAAGAGCGGGCCAAGTGCCATAATCCCGATCGTTGCCACAAGGACAATGGCAAACAGCGACGCATACTTCAGGATCAGGGACCGGACCGGGGACTGGCGCGGCGCAACGATCAGGAGCTGGTTGGTCAGCGAGTACATCTTCACCTCGCGGCCCTTCACGCTGTACCGGGTCTCTGCCACCGCGATGAGACCCGCTTCAAGCAGGTTCTCGACATGGTACTTGACCGTGTTCATGGGCTGGGAGAGGTGTTCTGCAATATCGGCAAGGCTGGTCGGGCCCTCGGCCAGCTGCTGGAGGATATCGTTTGCGGTCTGGCTCGACATTGCCCGGGCTATCTTCTGCGCCCGTTCATCGCCAGGTTCCAGCACCAGGATATTTTCAGCCATTGATCGATGAGATGATCCGTTCTTTTCCAACCTTTAAGGCAAGATCCAGCTGGGCAGTATCCGGCCCGCCACCCTGGGCGAGCGTGGGTTTGCCCCCGCCCTTGCCACCCAGCAGGCTGCAGACCTGCCCGATGATCTCGCCGGCATTCACCCGCGGGTCACCGGATGCAAGGACCACCCGGGCCGATTCGCCGGCACCGGCAAGCAGCGCAACCCCGCCTTTTTCGGCTACACTCCCGGCGATTGCCGAGAGATCTTTTGCCGGAAGATCGATACGCCGTACAACGACCGCAACTCCGCCGATGGATTCGGTCTCGATGGTCTGCAGTTCCAGTTCAACGAGTTTTGCACTCATGCGCTCAATATCTTTGCGCTGGTCCTTCCATTCCGTAAAGAACCGCTCGACCGTTGCGGGCAGGTTCTCCTGCTGGACGGAGAGCGTATCGGCTGATTCCGTGACGAGGCCTTCAAGGTGCTGCATGTAGTAGATCGCGGCAATACCTGCCGCAAACTCGATCCGCTCGATACCGTCCTGGATGTGCTCGACGCGGATGATCTTCAAAATCCCGATCTCTCCCGTGCTCCGGCAGTGGGTCCCGGCACAGGCCTCGATGTCGCCTGCCACCTTTACCACGCGGATATCCGTGCCCGGCGGAACACCGCCCTGGTAGAGCGAGAAGCCGTATTTCTGTTCGGCCCGGCCCCGTTCCTCAACCCCAATCTCGACAGGCTGGTTAGCCATGATCATCCGGTTGGCTGCAATCTCGATCCGGTGGAGTTCGTCTGGCGTGATATGCTTGAAGTGCCGGATATCGATGCGGGAGCTCTCGTGCCGCTTCTGGGCGCCGGCCTGGTGGATGTGGGCCCCCAGCACCTCCTTTGCCGCGTGGAGTAGG
>JBFYKS010000049.1:0-8690 GCA_041305785.1 Methanoregula sp.
AGTGGCTGGTCATGAAGGCGAAGGCGTGAGTTTTTTTCTTGCTCTGTTCATCTGTGACTGGCTTGAGTGTTCACGAACGGAAGATGACAAACTCAAAACCTATAAAAAAAACAGGACTTTCACAACTACCATCACAACAACCTGCTGGTTACGCAGGTCAACAAAGTCCGGCACAGCATCGCCTTCCTTTATGGGTGTACCTGTGATCGAGACGATATCGGGAGATAGTACGGTTATTCTGCCTGGACACCAACAAAGGTTGCTGAAGAATGGGATTTGGGAATGGGCATACCGTCCTCAATGAGCCCGCGGATGTGCATCTCAATTGCTTCGTGCATCCGCTCTTCGGTGTCCTCGCGGGTCTTTCCGGTTGCGACACACCCGGGAAGATCCGGTGAATATGCCGAGAAATTCCTCCCGGCCTTTTCGATAACGATCAGGAACCTGTGCATTGTATGATCAATCCTTGAAGCCTGCCTGCTTAAATATACGGGTCATCGACCGGGTGACCAGCGATCGTGATACGGCCGGGTTTTCCGGAAAAATCCGGATCCGATTGCACAAGAAAAACCGGATCGCGATTTTTCCGGAAAAATTTTCAATCGCAATCGTGATCGCGATAGAGATCCGAAAACCTTAGATCGATTGCACAACGAATTGCACGCACCGGTTGTTCAGGAAAAATCCTGGTTTTGGATAATCGAAGAAACACGATGGGCAGTACAGGCCGGTTTTTTCCACCGCATCGCTCCTGATCACTCCCCCCCTGGAATCGCAATCCCCCGCCGAATGGCTCCGGGTGTCAAAAGCCCCCCTCACGACACCCTCTCAGACGGAGAATCGTGGCACTGGTCACTTCATCTCCCATTTTAATGGGCCATTAATGCCCCCATAATGCAGCCCGGGTGGGCAAAAGCCTCATTTTCACAAAAAGTCTGATCGGCGGAAACCTCACCCCCATGATCTGGGTGAAAATTTCGTCCCCCAAGCGCTTCCGGCAGGCTCTAAGAAGCGGAACTACTGCTGGTTGTTCGTGTTTTTGCGCATTTTCACGGGCCGCTAAAGAGCACGGTTTTATCGGCTTTAAACTGGCTCTTTTGTCAAAATATCCAATTTAATAAGAATTTTCCGTGGGTGTTGGCACCGTTTCCACTGCCGAATTTCCGGCCCCTTTCCCGCCCATGACCTCTCCGTCGGAGAACAGATCAGGGGAGAGAGACACTCCTGCTGAACGCCCGGTACGGGCAGGTACAGGCGTGAGTGTCTCCTTCCTTTGGGGGTTTGAGGGTCAGGAACCGCAAAGCGCCGTTACGTGATAACTTCCATTGCGCCCAGCGATGCCCCGAGCACGATGAGGACTGCCAGCATCCAGCCGGCAAGGATTATGCTGATGCCTTTGAGATCCTTCCAGCCAAAGAGCCACGAGAGGAGCACGCACCCGTAGAGTCCAACGCCCGGCACCCAGATGAACGGGATGAGGGTGATGATGCCGTACTTCTGGAACAGGGCTGAGCGTTTTGCGATTGCATCAACCTTGTCAAGATGGCTCCGGAGCCACGCGGACTTTTCAAAAAAGAGATCGCAGATGCCAAAGAAGATGAAGATGACCGAGATCCCAATCGAGAGCATGATGAGAAGGATCGGAACCGGCGGGATGCCAAGCAGAATCCCGGCCGCGGTTGCAAAGGGCTGGAAGATCAGGATGGATCCGATAAACCCGAGCGTGGCGTGCAGGGTGCTGCCGGCAGATATGCCGATGACAAGCGGGATGGCGAGGATGCCGCCAAGGAAGAATCCGGCTACCTGCACCACCTGCAGCCAGCCGGAAAGGTGTTTCGTATTCTCCATAGGTCTCTCTTTTTAGCCAATTGTCCTGAATGGTATTAAAACACCCTTGGTTCAAACCGGATGGAATCCGTTGCAACCGGCCGGCAGATCCGGTCAGTTCACCCCCTTACCCGGCATTCCTTTGCCGGCAATAACCGACATTATCCGGATACGGGCCCGTTTCCGTTCCCGAACCGGTACATGCCCCCGGGCACTTTGAGGGTAAATTTTGCTCCTTTACCGAATGTCCCGGTCTCCTCAATAGTGATACCCGTGATAGAGAGCATCTCACGGGTAAGGAAGAGGCCGAACCCGGTATTTTTCCCAAAGCCCCGCTCGAAAATGTGTGCCCGGTCCCCATCTGCAATACCTGCTCCATCATCCTCGTAGGTTATCTCAAGGCCATCATCGGATTCCATAAATCCAACCCGGATCCTCTGCAACCCATCCCCGGCATACCGGAGTGAATTGTCGATCAGATTGTAGAAGATTTTCTCAAAGAGAGGATCGGCAAGGATCTCAAGATCCGGCGGGTCAACCTCCACGATGACACTGCCCATCGGCAATGCCCCCTTGGCATTGAGAATCGTTGTTCTCACATTCTGCCAGGCCGGGGCTTTCACCCCCAAATCCTGGTAATCGCGGGTAAAGATGATCTGGAGCTCGATATTCCGGGTAGCATTATCGGTGCGACTGATATAATCGATGAGTACCGGATCATCGGTGTTCTTCCGCAGCAGCGCGAGATATCCTTTGAGAACCATGAGCTGGTTGATGATGTCGTGGCGGGTAATGGAGGAGAGAAGATTGAGTTTCCGGTTTACCTGCGCCAAAGCTTCCTCGGATCGTTTCTGTTCGCTGATGTCAACATAGGAGGCGATTGATTTTTTCGTTCCCGGTATCAGGGCAACTACGGCATGCAGGACCCTGGTGATGCCACCCTTATCAATGATCCTGACGGTATATGCAGCTGGAGCAGAACCGGGATCCTTCCGCCGTTCATGATGGTACTTTTTGACCATATCGAGGTCATCCGGGTGGGAAATCAGGATCCAGCTCATCGTACCCTCGATCTCCTCCCGGGGAACACCGATCAGCTGAACGAACTCTGAATTCGCCTGATCGATCGTCCCATCCTCGTTTATGATGATGGTGGCAGCACCCGTATGTTCGAAGAGGATACGATACCACGCCTCGTTTTGTGCAAGTTCCACCTGCATCTTCTTGCGCTCCGTTATGTCCTGGATGACGCCCACCATGAATTCCTGCCCGGAAGTATCGAAGAATAATGTGGATGAGGAGATGATCGTGCAAACCTGCCCGTCCGCTGGTCGGGTGATCGTTATCTCTTCATCCCATGGGGCATGGGTTGAAAAACCAGTCTCAACCCGGTCCCAGTGCCGTTTTGCATCTGACTGGTTGAAGAGTTCGCGGTGGGTTTTTCCTAAAATCTCTTCCCCTGGTCGTCCGAGAAATTTGCAGAACGTATCGTTCACAAGAATGAGGAGATGGCTTCGGTCAATGACATAAACCGGGTACGCTATGGTATTGATGATGGTTGAGAGATTCTTCCTGGATTCTAATTCGAGTTCCAGCTGCAGCTTCTCTTTCTGGATCTCCCGGTCTTTTAAGGTGCTGTGGACAACGGAAGCAAAAATGAACATGCCAATGATATTAAAGACCACCATCGGGATCGCAACGTCTGTGACAACCGTGAAAAACTGCTCTGGTTTTGTCACGAGAACAAGCGTGTAACATGATATCAGCGTTTCGGAAAGCCCGATGTAGAGCACAGCAACCCACGTGGGGACAAACTGGCGTTTGTTGGCAAGGTACATGATTCCGCCAAGGAATCCGGAGAGGATGGGTGCCGATAATCCGGTCCACATGTACGGCCCGCCCTGGGCAAACCGGAACAGTCCCCCGATGATCCCCGAACCAATCCCGATAACCGGGCCGCAGACCAGCCCGGCTGCCATGGGGCCGAGATCCCGGACGTTCACTACTGCACCATAAATCGAAAGCCCCGTGAGCGTCCCGAAAATGGACAGGATACCAAAAAAGATAATGAGTAAAATACGGGTTGTCCATGTGGGGTGGTGCTCATACACTTCATCGAAGAACCGGCTCCGCATGAAAACCGAAGCAAACACGATGATCACACAAAGGATCATGAATGATGTGACTGAATGCTGGATGATCACCGGGTCCATTATGTGGCATTGTTGAATGAGCTGATAATGATATTGGGTTTGTTCCGGTACTGGAAAAACCCGTAATCGTATGAATAGAGATTGAATTTTTCCAAAAAAACACCGGTTGCAGGAAATTGCCAGAAAAAGTGTTGCAAGCCGCCGGGGGGAATTGAACCCCCGACCTGCTGATTACGAATCAGCCGCTATGCCGCTAAGCCACGGCGGCGCAATACCTCATACTATCGGTTTTGTGCGTTAATAAAAATATGTGTGCGCCCGGATCAGGAATAGCCGGAGAGCGTGGTAACGTTCTTGGGCCCGGGCTGCTCCTTTGGGGCAATGGTGCCAAACTTGGACTCGTAGTCGGCAACGGTCTTTGTCAGCACCGAAAGAAGGTTCTTGGCATGGGCCGGGGTGATCGATACGATCGCTTTTGCCCGGGCCTGGTTCACCTGCGGGAGCTGGTGGAGGAACATGAACGTGAACTCGTCGTCCTTGTAGGCGATCTGGATCATGTTGCTGTAAACGGGGTCGAGAGTGGGCGGGATATTGACAGATATTTCCTGGCTGGTCATGTCATCAGTGTTGCTCCTGCCGGAATATCCGTCTTTTCCTGCCATTCACTAATGTGAGTGCGGGCCCGGTACATCTTCCCTCATCCCGGAACCATTATCTGGGTGAAAAAGAGAGTTGGAGAATAACGCTGCCGGCGCTGCAATAAAAAAATCAAGGGAGGATCCGGCCAACCATGAGCCGCTATATCTGCATTCACGGTCACTTTTACCAGCCGCCCCGCGAGAACCCGTGGCTTGAGGAGGTGGAGGTAGAGGATTCGGCCTACCCGTACCATGACTGGAATGACCGGATCACTGCCGAATGTTACGCCCCCAATGCAGCGTCCCGGATCCTGGATTCCGAGAAGCGGATCATCGATATCGTCAACAACTATGCCCGGATCAGCTTCAATTTCGGGCCTACCCTGCTTGCGTGGTTAGAGGAGCACAAGCCCGGGGTGTATGCCGCGATCCTTGCTGCCGACATCGAGAGCAGGGAGCGGTTCTCCGGTCACGGCGCTGCGCTGGCACAGGTGTACAACCATATCATCATGCCGCTTGCAAACCCCCGCGACAAGCACACCCAGATCCTCTGGGGGATTAAGGATTTCGAGCACCGGTTCAAAAGAAAACCCGAGGGGATGTGGCTTGCAGAGACTGCGGTGGATACCTCAACGCTCGAGATGCTTGCCCAGGCAGGTATCCTGTTCACGATCCTGTCGCCCGGCCAGGCCGGCCGCGTCCGGAAGATGGGGGAGACCGGCTGGACTGAGGTGAGCCGGGGAACCCTCGACACCTCGATGCCCTACCTCTGCCGGCTTCCCTCCGGCCGGTCGATTGCCCTCTTCTTCTATGACGATACCCTTGCACAGGAGGTGGCATTCTCGAACCTGCTCGACAACGGGGAGGTCTTTGCCAGCCGGATGATGCAGTACTTTACCCGGAACCAGAAACAGTCCGGGCTCCTGACCGTAGCCTCGGATGGCGAGACGTATGGCCACCACCACCGGTTCGGCGACATGGCGCTCTCCTATGCGCTCTGGCTCATTGAGCAGAAACACCCGGCCCAAATCACCATTTTCGGGGAGTACCTCGAGCTCTTTCCCCCAACTCACGAGGTTTCGATCAATCCAAACACGTCCTGGAGTTGTCCCCACGGGATAGAGCGTTGGCGCAGTGACTGCGGGTGCTGCACCCACGGTGCGATCGTGAGGACTGCGACACCGGTCCCGCATACCCCGCCGGGTCCCCAGCCGCCCCCAATCCTTCCAAAAGCCTGCGAGATCGCGTGGCGCCAGAGCTGGCGGACACCGCTCCGCACGGCAATGGACTGGCTCCGGGACACCCTCGTTCCGGTATATGTGGACCGGATGAACTCATACGTGTCGGACCCGTGGCAGGTACGGGATGATTATATCGGGGTTGTCCTCGACCGTTCTTCCGCAAATAATACTGCGTTCTTTGCATCCCATGCCCTGCGCCCGCTCTCCCCTGACGATCGGGTGCAGGCGCTGAAACTTCTGGAGATGCAGCGGAACGCGCTCCTGATGTACACCAGCTGCGGGTGGTTCTTTGATGATATCTCCGGCATCGAGTCCGTACAGGTAATGCAGTATGCCTGCCGTGCCATGCAGCTCTTAAAAGAGATCACCGGTCTGGACCTTGAACCGGAGTTTATCGAGATCCTGTATAATGCGCCAAGCAACCTGCCGGAATATGAAAACGGGGCCAAAGTGTACCGGAACTTCGTCAAGACCGCGGTTGTTGATCTCTCCCGCGTGGGGTTCCATGTCGCCCTCTCATCGCTGGTTGCCGGGTCGCCCGACAAGATCCTTATCCGGAATTACACGATCCGGACCGAGGCCTACCAGCGATTGACCTCTGGCGATCTCCGGCTTGCCATGGGGAAAGTCTTTCTCCATTCCCAGATCACCGGGGAGGAAAATACCCTCGATTTTGCAGTCGTCTACCTGGGGAGTCATAACTTCTTAGGCGGTGCGCGGGAGTCTGCCGATGACGCGGCGTTCCGGCATATGCAGACCGAGCTCAAAAGCGCCTTTGCCCTGAGTGATATCCCGCAGCTCATCCTTGGAATTGAACGGCACTTCGGCTCCCGGTCGTATTCGCTCTGGGACCTGTTCAGGGACGGGCAGCGGAAAGCCCTCTATCACATTCTCGAATCTACGCTTCTTGACCTCGAATCTGAATACCGCCAGATCTACCGCCAGCACTTCCCGCTCCTCAAGGTGATGCGGGAGATGCAGATCCCGGTACCAAAAGCGCTTGAGGATCCCATCTGGTATATCCTTAACACGGACATCAAAAAGGCCTTGAAATCCTCAGTCATCGACACGGCTGACCTCTATATCTTAGTCCACGAGATGGTCAACGGCAGGTTTGCGCCCGATACCGCAGCGCTCGAATATGCGGCAACAAAAGCAATCCTCACCCGTATGCAGCAGATCGTCGGAAGTGCTGAAGACCCTGTTATTATGGAGACGGTGAATGCAATCTTCAAGACCCTTGCCCCCCTGTCCCTGAATTACGATCTCTGGGAATGCCAGAACCTTTACTTCCGGATCGGGTGTGCACGGCATGCGACCATGCTGGAGAGGAAGACCTGCGGTGAGGATGAAGCCTGCCGCTGGCTTATAGCCTTCGAGGAACTGGGAACAAACCTCGGGGTCCGCTGCCCGCACTGAAACGGGTGGGTGCGGTATGAAATGGGAGTATCGGATGTGAGACGAAGACCAAAAAAGCGTCTGAATAGATTGAAAATCGCCCGTGAAAACACCCACGATTCCTGCGACCACAGGTAAACAGACTGGAAATGGAATCTCCATTATCATATTACATCGGTCTCTTTATGGAATGCTTATAGGGTTTGAGACCCCCATACCCCCAAAAACGATAACTGCCGCCACCCCCGCGGGGCGCCCCCGTGGCGGATCATAACGGTTGAAAAAAAATACTTGCTGATTTTCATGGTTTTTGTTCGAACCAGATCGGTTCATGCGTATTTCTCAAGAGCCGTTTTTTTTTGAACGCACGGATAATAACACTAATCTCGTTTTGGCTCCCACGGGATCATGAGGAGTTATCCTGGCCGAGCAGCAGCGAAATATTCCGGTCTCCGACCTTGTGCGGGTGCATGCCTGCCCGGTCCGGTTTTATTACGAGAAGAGTGATCCGGTTGCCGAGTCTGACCGCTACGCCATCTGCAAGCAGCTCTCGTATCACCTGGGAAAACCGCTCGATTCCGATGTCATCTGGAACGAGGTTTCCACGGTCCTGCCGGCTATTGATCCCGGCCTTAAAGAGTTTTTATCTCTCTGCATCACCGCGTGCAACAAGCACGAATGGAAACCGGCAAAAGAGACCGATGTCCGGGTGATCTCGAAAAAGCACGGGCTTTCCGGGATGATTGACCGTATCACGGAAGACGGGGCATTTTCCATCATCAGGGCTTCCGGCGCCATGCCGATGGGAACCTATGTTGCCGACCGGCTCCGGATTGCAGCCCTCGCCCTCTGCTATGAAGAGATGACGGGAAGCGAGGTAGCCGGTGGGAACGTGGAGTACATCCCGGACGGGGTCTTGCGGTACCATGAGGTCCAGCCCCGCGACCGGCGGCAGGTGATTGCCACCCTGCACAAGTACCGGTCCATCATGGACGGCACGCTGCCCGAACCGCCGCTCAATGCGCCCTGCAACCGGTGCCGGTTCCAGGAGAAGTGCAAAAGCAGTATCGGGCGGCGGCTCTCCGAGCTGCTGTGAAGGGAGGATCATTACACCCCTCCTCCACTTTTGATCTTCAGTGTCCTCCCATTCTGCTTCAGCTAAACCTGAAATCTCCCCCATTGTGATACCATGCGGCCTGCCCGGCATTTTATGCAATATCAGGCAGGGGGGTCACCCCCTCCAGCGATCCGGAACGGTGGGGGGGTTCCATCCGTTTAAAAAAAAGTGGAGGGGGGGTCTGCTGCGGACCCCCCTCCTCAAAATTGAGTGATGCACCCGTTTTTACACGAGTCGAGGCACCATTTCCGCTTGAACAGCAGACGTGAAAGGGATAACTGTATGCCACTCAAATATGGGAAGGAGGGGTCGGATC
>JBFYKS010000050.1:0-4078 GCA_041305785.1 Methanoregula sp.
CTTTTTCCATCATACCCGACCACCTTTGTGTCGTAGTATGGCGTCAGCTCATGCGGTATATAACGGGTCAGCGTGCGCAGGGTGAAAGTGAACCGGCCGGTTTTTTTATTAACGGTTCCGGGTCTTCTGGTCCATTCAGGCGTTGAGCACGTCTTCCATGAATCCAAGGGTGCCGTTGATGCCGGCCAGCGGGCGGGGGGCAAGGCGCACCGTCCCTCGCAGCGGGGGAATGATACCGGAAAAAGCCCGGTTGCGGCTCACCGATCGCTCGAAGGAGGACCCGATCACAAGGTCCGGGACAACACTCCCGATCATGGCCTTCACCTCTCCAAGACTCCCGGCATATTCCGCGGAACGGGAGAGGGTGCCGTGGTTTCGAAGCCCGATGCAGCGGATCTCCGCATCGAGATACTGCTCGAGAGTTCTCGCCGCAAAATCCGCATAGGACGCCCCGGCAAAGAGGGCAACCGAGGGGGGATCGAACCGCTGGAGATACTTGTCGCAGGCCCGGATAAGGCGTTCCTCCTGCCTCCCGATCTCTGAAAGAACGGGGCCGGCATCGGCAGCAGGGAAGATATCGGCAATACGGGAAAAGGTTGCCCGGGTCTGCTCAAAACCGAGCGTCCCGCCAAGGGTTTCCCCGACACCGCTGGAGAAATCGGCATTGGTGCCAACGGTATAACAGGCAGGCCGCAGAATATTTTCAAGTGAGTCATCGCAGATAACCGCCCTGCACGGAACATTCGCAAGCCGGAGGAGACGGTGGATCTCCTGCACGTTTCCGCGGGAGAAGGGATCGAGCAGGCAGGCGCCGTCAATGTTCACACCCTCTGCTGCGGGATCCACCTGAGGTTTGAGAAGTTCAAGTGCCCGGGCATAACCAGACTCAACATCCCCTAAAAATCCCGGGCTGTCCACAAGAAGGACATCATACCCCGAGAGCATGGCTTTCACGTCCTCGCCAAGGATGGCCGGCACGCAGGTGGTGATGACCGCTATCCGGTTCCCGGTCCCGGAGAGGCTTCCAATCACCTCCAGGAGCCGTTCCTCGGAACCGAAGATCACCTCATTTTCGAGGATGAAAGTGCCATGGATAGGGACATGAAGGAGGGTTGAGGGGTAGTAGTAGCACCCGCTTGAACCGTGGATGACAACCGATACCCCAATACATCCCGCAAGGCAGGCGGCTGCACCGGTCATGGCGCAGGGCCATAAGGGATTGTCGCATTCAGGCATGGAGAATCCTCCTCCAGCGGTGGAGCATCCGCTTCACGCCGGCTGTGCCAACAGCCGGGTGGACCGGGAGGGGGCATGCACCAGGATCCGGCCCCACCCGGATATGCAGGGCATCGGCAGTTTCCTGTGCTGCCAGAAAACTTAACTGGTCGGTGACCAGGCCGCTGAAGACCGCCCGGGATCTGCCAAGGTCGGCAAAGTCCGCGAGGATCTCGCCCTGGAGCGCTTGTTCGATCCCCATCGCACGGCTCCCGTCAACCCCGCAGGCGTCCGCAACGGATTGTAAAAACGTGAGTGTCCCCGAGAGCCCGTGGGGAAATGAGGGGATATACGGTGTCCCGAACCGGGCTTTCAAAAACTCTCCGACCGGCGCAAGCGAGGGATCACGGAGGATGTTGAGCTGTGCCCCCCCGAGCATCCCGATCTCATCAAAACGGAGGTTGTGGACAAACCGGATGCCGGCCGGAATACCGAGCAGGGTTACGAGCCGGAGAACCTCAGCGTAATTCTCTTCCACTTCGTACTCAAGGTTCATCTCCCCGATGATGTTCACGCTCTGGTCATGCTCAATGGGGGGGGCGATTCCTGCAAGGGAGATGAGCGCCTTATTCACGCCGTCGTGGAACGTGCCGCCAAGGAACCCTGCCGTCGAAACAGGAATGACCGGCAGCCCGTACTCCCTGCCGCAGACCTCCTCCACGTCATCGCCGATGGTATCCACAATACAGGTGGAGAGGACAAAGACTGCCGATACGTCCCGTTCACACACCGCGTGAATGGTCCTAAAAAGCGCATCCTCGCCGCCAAAGACGATATCGCTCTCCCCAAGAGCGCTGGAGACGAGATCCGGGATTACGGCGAGATCGTTGTCAAGACCGGTAGCATGGAGGAGGGAGAAGTTGTGATGAGCACAGCCCCGGGGACCATGGATGATACTCACCGCATCGCGTACGTGAGTGGTGACCGAGAGGGCACCGGTGAGGGTGCAGCCACCGGACCTAGATGAAAGAGTAGGCGAGGCTTTCAAGCTCATCGATCTCAAGAGGGGTAGGGATGGTCAGGCGGGTGTTCTCCATGATCCGGGCAGCAAGGGAACGGTAGCATGCTGCCTGGGCGGAGGCCGGTTCATACTCGATAACGGTCTTACGGTTGAGCTCGGCGAGCTGCACTACGCGATCACGGGGGATGAACTCAACAAGGTTGCTGTTCACCCGCCTTGCGAACTCGGATACCAGTTCTTCTTCCCGTGGCTGTCCCTTGGCATTGCAGATGACACCGGCAAGCCGGCACTTGCTCTTGACCCGGGAAGAGAGCCGTTTTATTGCCTTGCAGATATTGTTTGCCGCGTAGAGCGACATGAGTTCCCCGGAGGTGACAAGGTAGATCTCCTGCGCATACCCTTCCCGCATGGGCATGGCAAACCCGCCACAGACCACGTCGCCCAGAACATCGTACACGATGACGTCGCCGTTCAGGGCACCAAACTTCTCCAGCAGCTGGAAGGTTGCAATGATGCCCCGGCCGGCACAGCCGACACCGGGTTCAGGGCCCCCGGCCTCAACGCACCGGACTCCGTTGTAGCCTTTGAACTCGACATCCGCAAGGGTTACCGCGGCATCGCCCCGGGTCCGGACCAGGTCCATGACGGTGGGGATGAACCGGCCCTGCATCAGCATCCGGGTGCTGTCCCTTTTAGGGTCGCAGCCGATCTGGAGGATGTCAAGCCCCCGTTCCGAGAGGGCAGCGGAGAGGTTGGCCGAAGTGGTGGATTTCCCGATCCCGCCTTTCCCGTACAGGGCGATCTGTTTCATTGTCGTACTATGGGGCGGCTGTTTATATGAGATTTCCTGATGTTAAGAAAAGCAGAATTGAGCAAGGGATGGGCTGAGGGCATCCCCCATTGTGTAGTATATCCGGAATCCCGGCTCTGCGGTAAACGATTCCGGGGGGATAAAAAAGTGGCGGGGGGGAGTCCCCCTGCCGTGTGTTCATCGCTCGTTGCTTACTTTTCACTTCCCCCGATATGGTCGAGGACCCGGTCCCAGACCACGAGGAGCCCGGGGATGATGACGTAGGCGAGCAGCCCCGCCCCGAGGAAGGCGCCGGTGAGGATGAGTTCGGTTTCCATCTTCCTCACCTCACGCGAGGGCCGGGACCCCGTCGGACCAGGTCTCGATCACGGTCCGGATAGCGTCGTCTTCGTAGGACGAGATGGTCACCTGCCGGCGCGAGAAGTTCACGAGATACAGTTCCCCGTTGGGGTCGTGGCACTTCAGGGTTGCCGAGAAGGTGTCGCCTTCCGGGTTCCGGACCGGGTCACCGCCATGCGCCGTGTTGTTGGCGCTGTTGGCGATCACCGCAGCAATCCCGGTGTTGAATCCGGCGATCGTGTTGTAGCTCTCCGATGTCGAGCCGACCTTCTTTGCCTCCAGATCCTGGTACACGAACCGTGCCGTGTAGGACTCCCGGGTCTTTTCAACGGGCGGATGGTTGACGCCCGCGCTCATATACGATACACACCCGAACGGGTTAGTGTTGATCACTGACTGTACGATGGTGTTGAACGTTGCGATATCCGCAATCGGTGCGGCGAGTTTCCGCACAGCGCTCTTCACATTGGTGTTCTGGACATAGTCTGCCATGTTTTTTCTCTCCGTTGTTGTCGTGAGAAAGATCCTCTGGGATCTTCCTCGTTTTGTGTCGCGGGGCGCCCTTTGACATACAACCATGGGACCGGGAGATATAACGGACTCCACCCGCCACCCTAATCCGGGGCCGATTTGCACCCGGTTGACGCAGCCCGGCCACGAGCGGTACGCGATTCCTGTACTGCAGGGTTCCC